>LFEY01000023.1 GCA_001510275.1 Thaumarchaeota archaeon casp-thauma3 | reverse complement strand
TTTAATAATTCGATATTATTTTTATATAATGTTATATTTTCTTTTAATTCATTAATTTTATCTTCATACTTTTTGTTTTCTATCTTTAGATTGTTTAATTCAATGACCTGCTCTGCTTTTACTTGAATTAGTTCGTCATTATTTTCATTTGATGATACTTGATGTTCTGGAATTCCATTACTGACAATCCATGTATCAATTTGTTTTAAGAATTGTTTGTTTGTTTCTCGAAGTGATTTTATTTCTTTTTGTAGTGCTTGATAATCATTAAACATTGTTGTCATTGATGGTTGATCAGATGATTTACTCATCTCTTGACTCTTTAACAAAATTCTATACTCTTTATTTTCTTCACGAAGCTCCTTTGCTTCTTCTTTGAATACTTCACTCTTTGCTTTCAAATACTCTACTTGTTTTTGCACTTCTTTGTCATTAGTAGATGAAATTGTTACAATTCCCTTTGAAGATAAATAATCAATCGCTTTAACAAATTCTTCATTTGTTATCTCTCCATTAGACCATAATGCTAGTGTTGTTTTTACCCAGTCCGGAATTTCTCCTTTTTCTGCAAAACTTTGGGTAATTCCAGAAATTGGAATAGATCCGACAAGGATCAATAATATTATTAACGCTACACGCACCAATGCCCCACTCTAGAGAAATTCTTACTTTATCTAATAAAAACATGATCGCATTTGTTATTGATCCTTGTGACACTTTAGGCTCGACTTTTTTTGATACTGGTTTTTTTTGTTAACCAGTTTAAATTAGTCGTATTTTTACTACTTCACATGGTAACTTCCCAATCAAATTCTAGTTGTCTACGTTGTGGGAAAAACTCTTTATTGACTGATGACGATACGGGCGAAGAATTTTGTTCAAAGTGTGGTTATGTAACTTCTGAAAAATTACAATCAACTGGTCCTGAATGGCGATCATTTCAAAAAGATGGTGGCTCTGATCCTACAAGAACTGGTGCACCATCATCACTTACAATACATGATATGGGATTGGCAACTGTCATCAATCCTCAAAACAGAGATGCAACAGGAAAACCTCTAACTGCTTCAATGAAAAGTACCATTGAAAGACTTAGGACTTGGGATAGTAGAAGTCAAGTTCATGAACCTGTCGATAGAAATTTGAGACAAGCACTTAGTGAATTAAATAAATTAAAAGACAAAGTAGCAATCTCTGCAAATGTTCTTGAAAAAGCAGCTTATCTTTATAGAAAGGCATTGGAGAAAAAACTAGTTCGTGGAAGATCTATTTCTGCAATGATTGCAGCATCACTTTATGCTGCATGTAGAGATACTGAAACCCCTAGAACTCTAAAAGATATTGCAGATGCAGCTAATGTTAAACGAAAAGACATTTCAAGATGTTACAGATTATTGCACAATGAATTAGAATTAAAAATGCCAGTTGTAGATTCAATTCAATGCATTGCAAGGATTTCAAGTAAACTAGAGATTTCAGAAAAAACAAAACGATATGCAATCAAAGTACTACAAGAAGCACAAGACCGTAAAGAATCTGCTGGAAAGGATCCTATGGGTCTTGCAGCAACTGCATTATACTTGTCGTGTGTTCAAAATGGTGTATCTATTACTCAACGAGACCTTGCCGAAGCTGCAGGTGTTACAGAAGTTACTATAAGAAATCGATACAAGGGCCTAAAGGCAGGTCAAACATCAAAGTTAGAAGTTTGATAGTTTACCCTACTGTCCTCTTAGAGCATTAATCTTTGTAAATGAATTATAGGATGTCGTCATTTGAGCACAGATTTTGTGTGTGCCCTAAATCTCTCTTACAAGCCTCAATAATTCGTTGCTCTATCTCCTCTGTGAATTCTTCTGTTATTTGTTGCATCTTTTCTTACCCGTTACGTGCTTGCAAAATTGTTCTAACTAGTAAATAATAAATTTTTTTTTACAAAATACATGAAAACCATTACATTTTTTTTAACATAGAAAATGATGATTTGTACAAAAAATTTAAACTGATTTGTTTGATCGCATTCACCACGATTTACTTATTAATTTCATTCAAAAAGAAACTAGAGAAAGTCGGTAACATAATCGAAATAATCCTTCCAATGCCCCACATTTTAGGGATTAAAATTTTGAATGTGTTTCCTTTCTTTCTTTGTTTGCCTTTTTACTCTTTATCGATAAATTCGCCAATACCTGGAGGATCTGGGGCTAATCCTTTTCTCTTTCTAATATCAGCAACAGCTGTTGCTAGTAGTGATTTTGGAACTTCAGTCCATTCCTTAAATGACGTATTCCATGTTGCACGTCCTGCAGTCTGTCCTCTCATCTCTTCAGATAAAGTAAATGTCTCAGAAGCTGGAATCTCACCAATAATAATACTTGATGCACCTTTTTGTGACATGTCAAGTACTTTGCCACGTTTTCCAGAAAGAACAGTTGCAACGTTTCCAACCAAATCAGTTGGAACACGTACTTCAATAGCCAAAGTTGGCTCTAAAACAGCAGTACCTGCAGTTAACAATGCACCCATACATGCTCTACGTGAAGCTGGACCCAATTGGGATAAACCTCTATGTGCAGTATCCTCGTGTGGAACAAAGTGAGTAAATGTAAACTTGCAGTTTCTCATCTGTTCTTTACAGAGAGGCCCTTCTTTCATTGTATCCTCAAATCCGGAGTTAATAGAATCAGTGGACTCTTGTACAAACTGGACACCTTTAGTTCCGTTAATCAAAACATTACCACGTGAATCAAGTTTCATTACTCTCTTGATTGTGTCTGTATCCCATCCTGCACCTTTCAGCAAGTCTGCAACCACTTTTTTATCTTTCATATCACTGATTTCACCAGTTCGAAGCATTTGTGCAATCTCTGGTTCTAATGGTTCTACTTTCATGAAAATTTTGTTATGTCTATTAGGAGACTTGGCCATGATTGGCTCACAAGCAGATTTTACAGTTTCTCTGTAGTTAATCAAAGGCTCAGATGTTATAATCTCAATTTTAGTATCTTGAATACGATGGACTGCAACATCAAGATGCAAAACACCCATTCCTGCAATTATAGTCTCACCACTTTCTTGATCAATTTTTACGATAAGATTAGGGTCTTCAATTGTTAGTTGTTTGAGTGTTTCAACTAGTTTAGGTAAATCTTTAGGGTGTTTTGGCTCAATTGCAATCTGAACAACTGGTTCTGAAACGTATTTCACTCCTTCAAACATTTGAATACCTTTGATTGAAGATAATGTGTTTCCTGCTCTAGCTTCAGTTAATCCTAATAATGCGGGGATATTTCCTGCACCAAGTTCCCCTACTTGTTCTCTTTGATTCCCCATGAAAAAGTTTACAGATTGAATTCTTCCTTCTCTTTTCTCATCAATTATGTTAACAGTCTGCCCATCTTTTACTGTACCCGAAAATAACCTACCTATTGCAACAGGCCCTGCGGCTGCATCTAATACCATATTTACAACCATCATAATCATTGGACCATCATCACTACATGCAAGTAATGCCTTTCCAACATCTGAATTCAAGTCCCCTTTCCAGATTTTTGGAATTCTGTACTTTACTGCTTCGTGTGGTGGCGGATGATGTTTTACAACCATACCAAGTATGGCCTCAGCTAGTGGGGCTTTTTCCACAAGGTCTTCAATTTTTTCATTTTGATAAGCATCAATAACATCTTTGAATGTAAGTCCTTTCTCTTTCATCAAGTCAATGTTGATTGCCCATCTATCTTTTGCAGAACCAAATGTAACACTTGCATCCTGAATTGATACTTTCCATTTTTCTTTGAATTCAGGTTCTGCATATGTGTCAATTAGTTGATTAAAGTTTGAAACAACTTCTGCTAATTGCTGCTGCATCTTCTCAGGAGTCAATCTGAGTTCTTTGATGAGTCTGTCGACTTTGTTGATAAATAAAACTGGTCTTACTCTTTCTTCAAGTGCCATTCTAGTTACAGTCTCAGTCTGAGTCATTATTCCTTCTACTGCATCGCATACTACAACTGCACCATCAATTGCCCTAAGGCTACGAATTACTCTTCCACTAAAATCTACGTGCCCAGGTGTATCGATCATGTTAATGACGTATTCTTTATCTTTTTGAGTAAAATGTAATGTAACGTTTGCTTGATAAATTGTAATTCCTCTTGCCTGTTCCTCTTTATCAAAATCCATTGCCAAGGCTTTACCTGCAGTAGATGGAGCAATAATTCCCGAATAAGCTAATAGGCTGTCACTCATTGTAGTCTTTCCGTGGTCAACGTGAGCAATAACACCAAAGTTACGGATTTGATCCTTGTTCTTGATAATTTTGAGAACCTCAGATGTTGACTTGTATTTTACCATATTCGCAAACCATAATTTTCAGGTATTAAACCTTAGCCTACTGGATTTGATGACTAATGATCTTGCAAAATCTCTTAACGCTTTTGTTATACTATTTTGATTTTTATTACGATTATTTTGAAAACAATTATGGAAATTTCTGTAGGGCATACTCCTGATTCAGATGAT
This sequence comes from Thaumarchaeota archaeon casp-thauma3, assembly GCA_001510275.1. Classification (GTDB taxonomy): domain Archaea; phylum Thermoproteota; class Nitrososphaeria; order Nitrososphaerales; family Nitrosopumilaceae; genus Nitrosopumilus. The sequence goes on along the minus strand of LFEY01000023.1, from coordinate 10,334 downwards.
GCATTCATGTTTTATGGAATGTTTACAGGTAAAGTAACATCTCCGGACTTTACAGTTAATCATGTAATTGAAGACATTGAGAAATTAAATCGCAAGGCAACTGATCCACAACTTGATGTTACTGCAGTTTCAGTTCATGCATGTGCATACATTCCCGGATACACAATATTGAGAAGTGGTGGAAGTTTTGGAATCGGTTACGGCCCTATAGTTACTGCAAAAAAACAGATGTCAATTGATGAAATAAAAAAATCAAAAATTGCAATTCCTGGAAAGATGACATCTGCATTTTTACTACTACAATTAATGATTGGGAAATTTGATTATGTGGAGATGAATTTTAGTGACATTCCAGAGGCTGTTAAAAGCGGTAAGGTTGACGTTGGACTTGTAATTCATGAAACACAGTTATCATATGAGCAAGAAGGAAATATCAAAATTTTAGATGTTGGTGAATGGTGGGATAAAACCACAAATGGATTGCCAGTACCACTTGGAATCAACGTAATGAAAACATACCTAGGAATGGAAACAATTTGCAAATTTGACAAACATCTTCAGGCATCAATAGAGTTTGGATTGGAGCATCTAGAGGATGCCATGGAATATGCAATGCAGTATTCTAGAGGAAAATCACGCGATTTGATTGAAAAATTTGTAAAGATGTATGTCAATGGGGTGACTGTCAATATGGGTGATTCTGGAGAAGAATCAATTAGAAAACTCTTTGAGATGGCAAAAGAAAAGAATCTGGTCCCAGACTTTGAGATAAGTATTGCCACCAAGTAATTATAGTACAAAAAATTTTTAGAAATCATGGGAGATGGAATTGGTGGTGCAGTAATTGGAATTTTAACAAACAACGCATTTGAGTTATTGGTTAGTCATACCAGAAAAGACAATCAAGATGATTATGGAAAAACTGAAAAGATAATCATTGGAAAAATAGATGATCCTAATGAACCACAATATGAAGAAAAAACAAAAGAAGATTTAGAACGTGCATTGAAAGGAAAATTTGTATCATGTAATGTTCAATATAGAGATACAAAAACTGATGCACTTGTTTGTAATGTCTTTGTTCAAAGGCCCCCTGAAGGATTTTAATTGATTTTCTTTCCATGTCCTAAATCATACTATAGTTTAATTATTTCAAAAAAAATTAATTAATATGTGTGGATTAATGATTGGCCAATTCCTGTATTTTCATGCTACTGAATGTTGATGGAACCTATACGTGCTTGTCCTATTTGTCCTGAATGTGGTTCAAAGAGATTTGTCCGACTACCCGGTGAAAAAGTCACTGTAAAGTGTCGTTCTTGTAATAAGATAATTGAAATCTAAATTTCATAGTTAATATTTGCTGAAACTGAAATAATTTAGATTCTAAACTCTATTTTCAATCTGTATTATTCCTCTAATTGTCCCCATTCTTGTTCAGGCTCCTCTAATTGGTTCCATTTACTTTGAATTATTTTGAATATGTTTTTTTTATTTTTTAATTTAAGCATAGATCCATTATACAAAATTTGTATTTAACCCAGACGTAGGAATTATACGTGAAAAATAATCCTTAGATTCTAAACTCCAACACGCTTAAGATTGAATTGTTTATTAGAATTTTAGAAAATAAAAAAGAAAAAAGGATTAAGCCACATCAAACAATGACATCATTCCTGCTGAAATGTGATCATTAACATGACAATGGAACATCCATGTTCCAACATTATCTGGAATAAAATCAACTGTCTTTAGACTAGCTGGCATCAACTCCATTACATCCATTCTATTGCCATTCCACAATACAGTACTTCCGTGCCAATGGGGAGTATGCAAATCTACCTCAGTTCCCATGCCTATCAGATACCAACGTACGTGTTCGCCTTTGTTCATGTTTTGGCCTGGTAGATTACCATATACGTATCCGTTAATACCATGCATGAGATTACTTTCAGCAAAATCTTCATCTTCAACTAATTCCTCATTCTCACATGTCTCTTCTGTAAATTCTTTTAGATTGTCACATAGATAATGACTGGAATTTTCATCAGAAACTGTAAACAAGCTTACAAATTCTCTGTCTACATCAAGTGGTCTACCATCTTCATCTGCCATTTCTTTAGCAGTTACAACGATTGGACCAACAAGTCCTGAATTAGTATCCATTGGAGAATCTACATGGGAGTGATACATCCAGATTATTGAACTAGGATCATTTGGTCCAGGTCCAGCACGAACAGGAACAGGCCAAATGTAAGTATGTATCTGTCCTGGGGCAACAATGCCATCTGCCTTGTCACTTCCAGAAGTTCCATCATTGTATGGTGCACCTTCAGAGTCTTTCTCATAGAAGACTCCATGAGGATGAACAGAATAGTCTAGTTCATCTGAGTTGTTCTTGAATACAACTTTGATAGTGTCACATACTTCTGCATGAATAATTGGTCCTAGTGTTCCTAGATGCTCCCATTCAGAAGTTCGTGGTTTGAGTTTTGAAAATGTATCATCAGTGTACTCTTGGTACAATGCCTTGAGGTATTTGCTGCCAATTCTATCTGAAGTATTTTCAACAAATACATTTTCATCCTCATTAAACTCTTGTCCCTTCAATTGGTTAAGACCTAAAGGAGCATAGTCCCATACTACTTCATCTGCTGCAACATAGTAAGTTCTTGTCTTTCCTTCATTAGAAGTACAAGTGTTAGTTGTTGTGGATTGAATGTTTTCTGTGTGTTTTGAAGCAATATTTGATACAGGTTCTGAGCAAAGTCTATCCCCACATACGGGTGAATTCGAACCAGTGCTAGGTAAATAGACTCCTTGTCCTTGGGTTCCATCAACATCTTGAATAATACTAAATCCAATTGATGAAACTACAAGTACTGTAACTAGAGATATTACCATCAGGGTTTTTCTCATTGAGAATAACTCTTAGAATTTTTAATTTAAAGGATAGATTGATTCTAGATTACTAGTCTAGAGAGTTAGAATAACAAATCAGAATGAACGAAATCAGTTTAAGATAAAACTCATAATAGAAAATTGTGAATTCTGGAGTTTCTCTGAAAGTTTGCCTTAATTGTGCTAATGTTTTTTCAATAACAGTGATGACAAAAGATAAACAAGTTTGTCCTGCCTGTAAAGGGATTCTCGTACCTTAATTGCCTTGACATGTAGAGGAATTTGTGAAAGGTATAGGTCTGAGAAAAAAAGATATGAAAGTGGAATTAAAAGATGTACATCTTGTGAAGCATATCTAAACTATCAAGGAACAAAATGTCCTTGCTGTAGTACACTACTAAGACCAAAAAGAAAAGCAAAATATCGTTAACATTTTTCGTCAAATATAATTTGGATTATAACGTGGATTAGTAGGACTTTTCAAGCGTGAAAAGGGGGACTTCTATTTTTACTGATTGTAGATAAACTCGTTAACACTCAAATCTAATTTAGATTCTAACCTCTTTTTGTTTTCCAACTAAAATCATTGATAATAAAATTATATACAAAACATACATGTATTCTTAATTATCTGAAAATGTATTGAATGATAAAGCCCTTAGATTAAAAGTTCTTTCTATATTATATCAATCAGCTAAAGAAGGAAAGCAAATTCCAGGAACAATGAAAGATGAACGATTGGAAGGAATATCCATTGAAGAATATCATTTATGAGAAGGTTTTTCTTTCCGTATGAATTTCTTCAACTAGGTTTTACCTACAAACCTTGTAACGGCAAGTGTGGGTTATAATTCTGAGATATAAACCAGATGAATAATTTATTCTAAACTTCAATACCCTTGAGTTCATAATTTTAAAATAAAAAAAAGAGGATTGTTAATCCTCACATTAAAAAGTACTATTTCTTTTTTGAAGCTTTTTTATCTGTAGTTTTAGATGCTGCTTTTTTCTTTGCTGCCATAGATGCCCATTAATTCACTTGAATTTCTATAGGTGAAATTAAAAAAAGTAGACAAAATAAGTATTATTGCAAATACTATTTCAAACTTAAAAATGACACAAAATTACGTGTTTGTATGGTCTCGGATCAAAATATATGCATAGTTGTTAATTCAAAGAAAAATCAATAAATCTTATAATTTTGGTATAATAATACTATGATTCAATTTAGTTAATATTTGCAATATTCTTGTCAACATTATGGCAAAAACTTGGAAAGATAATGATATCAGCCTTGGTCCAATTAAGGAACAAACAATCGCAGTGATTGGTTATGGAATTCAAGGTGATGCACAAGCTAACAACATGAAAGACTCTGGTCTAAATGTAATAATTGGCCTTAAAGAAGGCGGTAACAGCTGGAAAAAGGCAGAAGCTGATGGTCATAAAGTAATGTCTGTTGTAGATGCAACAAAACAAGCAGATATTATTCATGTATTGATTCCAGATATGATTCAAGCTCAAGTTTACAAAGATGAAATTGGACCAAATCTTTCTGAAGGAAAAGCATTGTCATTTTCTCATGCAGCTGCAATCTATTGGAAATGGATTGAAGCTCCAAATAATGTTGATCTTATCATGGTTGCACCAAAAGGACCTGGCTCCAAAGTCAGAGAAACATATCTTGAGAATTTTGGAACTCCTTCAATTGTTGCAGTCGAACAAGATTTTACAGGAAAAGCTTGGGATAGAACATTGGGAATTGCAAAAGCAATTGGAAGCGCAAGAGCTGGATTAATCAAAACTACTTTCAAAGAAGAAGTAGAAACTGACTGGTTTGGTGAACAAGCTGACCTTTGTGGCGGTGCAGCTTCTATGGTGACAAATGCATTTGAAACTCTAGTTGAAGCAGGATACCAGCCAGAAATTGCATACTTTGAAGTTCTACATGAACTCAAACTCATTGTAGATATGATTCAAAAATATGGAATTAATGGGATGTGGCGACGTGTTAGTGAGACTGCCAGATATGGTGGCTTGACTCGTGGTCCAATGGTAATGGATAAATCAAACAAAGAGAACATGAAAAAAGTTCTTACAATGATTCAAGACGGTACATTCAACAACGAGTGGATTTCTGAGTATCAAAAAGGCGGTAAAGACTCATTTGATAAATACATGAAAGTGTATGATGAACATCAAATTGAAAAAGTCGGTAAACAAATGCGTAAAATGATGTGGCCTGATTCCACAGAATAATCTTTTTTCTTATATTTTTCTTAATTTTGATACCCCAGTAGTGATATTTTCAATGATTGTAGGTAGTGTTGTACCTGGACCAAACACATGTGTTACTCCTGCTTTTATCAAATTTGGATGATCAATATCTGGAATTACTCCTCCGCCAACAATTAGAACATCGTTGATTTTTTTCTTTTTTAGAGCTTTGACTACTCTTGGAAAAAGTGTCCCATGTGCTCCGTTAAGTAAACTCATTGCAACTGCATCAACGTCTTCATCTTCTGCAATCTGTGCTATTCTTTCTGGTGTCGCAAAAAGACCTGAGTAGATTACTTCCATTCCCGCATCTCTGAATGCTCTACATAGTACTAGTGCACCTCTATCATGACCATCAAGACCTAATTTTGCAACCAAGATCTTGATACTTCTTGATGCAGCTTTTTGTTTCATGATATTATTCGTTATTTTGTATATTTTAAAGGCTTTATCTGATTTTCTGATTATTATTTTAATAGAAAATCTACATAAAGCGTAACTAAATCATCTCAGACGTGGAGATAAATCCAATAAATTATCAGTTAACTTTCAAGCCAGATCTTAAAAAATTCACATTTGATGGTACAGAAATAATCTCTGTATCATGCACAAAACCCACAAATACAATAACTATGCATTGCTCTGAACTAAAAATAACCTCTTGCCAAGTAAAATCTGCAGGGAAAATCATACCATCTACCCCAAAAACAAATGAAGGCAAAGAAGAATTACAGATCAAATTATCAAAAAAAATTAAAGGTAACTTTGCAATTCATTTGGAATTTCAAGGAATTTTAAATGATAGACTTTTAGGATTTTATCGCAGTAAATACAAACAAAATGGTAAGACAAAATACCTTGCTACGACTCAATTTGAGGCAGCTGACGCTAGACGTGCATTTCCTTGTTGGGATGAACCTGAGGCAAAGGCAACCTTTGAGATCTCAATTGTTGCTGATAACAAATTTTCTGCAATCTCAAATATGCCAGTTAAATCAAAGAAAAAAATTGGAGATAAAACTATTTACAAATTTGGAAAGACTCCAATTGTTTCGACATACTTGATCTATCTTGGTGTTGGGGAATTTGAATATCTTACAGGGAAAACTGGAAAAACACAGATTAGAGTCGTTACAACAAAAGGTAATACCTCAAAGGGAAAGTTCTCTTTAGAATTAGGAAAAAAACTTCTTACATCTTATGAAAAATATTTTGGAATAAAATACCCATTACCTAAACTTGACTTGATTGCAATTCCTGATTTTGCAGCTGGCGCTATGGAAAATTGGGGTGCTATAACTTTTAGAGAAACAATCTTACTTTATGATCCTAAAACATCTTCTACTAAAACTAAACAATACATTGCTGAAGTAATCTCACATGAGATTGCACATCAATGGTTTGGTAATCTTGTTACAATGAAATGGTGGAATGATTTGTGGTTAAATGAAAGCTTTGCAACTTTTATGGCAACAAAATTTGTAGATAAATTCTATCCAGAGTGGGATTTGTGGAATCAATTTGTTGAAACTGCAATGAATACTGCAATGGGTCTTGATTCTCTAAAGACTACTCATCCAATTGATGTTAAGGTGAATTCCCCCACTGAAATTCGAGAAATCTTTGATGCAATTTCATATGATAAAGGTGGGTGTGTGCTAAGAATGCTAGAGTATTATGTTGGAGAACCAAACTTCCAAAAGGGACTGAAAAAATATCTTTCTGATTTTAAATATAAAAACGCTAAAGGAGATGATTTGTGGAATGCGATTGGCAAGGCATCTAAAATGCCTGTCGCATCTATGGTAAATACGTGGCTAAAACAGCCTGGATTTCCAATAGTTGAGATAAATCAAGATGGTAATACATTGAAACTAAAACAAAAAAGATACCTGCTTGAGCATGATAAAAAATCTAGTAAGGGCTTGTGGTCTATTCCATTATCTTTGGGACTGGAAAATGAAATTTCTAAAAAACTATTTTCTAAAAAGTCAATGTCAGTAAAATTGCCAAAAAAATCAATAGGATTTGTTGCAAACTATGGCAGAAAGGGATTCTATCGTGTAAAATATGATGAAGGAATTTTACTTGATTTAAAAATGTTAGTAGATAAAAAACGTATTTCTGCAATTGATAGATGGGCAATTCAAAATGATTTATTCTCTCTTTGTCTTTCTGGAAATGAACAAGTAAGAAATTATCTTGACTTTTCTGATGCATATTTTGATGAAGACAGCTATCTTGCATCAATTAATGTGGCACATAATTTAGCATCGCTATATTTCCGCACATTTGATGAAAAATTTGCAAAAGAAATTCATAGTTACACTGTGAACTATCTCAGAAAAATTTTATTTAATTTAGGATGGGAATCAAAAAAATCAGATAGACATACTGATGCATTACTGCGTGCATTTGTTCTAAATTCTTTAGGAAAAATGAATGATGATGAAGTTACGGCAGAAGCTCTTAGACGATATAAAAAATTCCTAAAATCTCCTAGTTCTTTATCTCCTGATTTAGTTGAATCAATTTGCTCCATTGCTGCATGGAATGGAAATAAAAAAACTCATGATGAATTAACTAAACTATACAAGAATGCAAAAACTATGGAAGAAAAACTTCGCTTCTTAGGCGCTATGTGTGGATTCCAAGACAAAAAGTTACTTGTCAAATCACTTGACTTTTCTCAAACATCTCATGTACGTTCTCAAAACATGCAATTACCCATCATGAAAGTTGCTGCAAATCCATATGGTGATAAGGTTTTGTGGCCATGGCTGAAGAAAAATTGGAAAAAATTAAACAAAAAGGTCGGTCATGGAAATCCAATATTTCACAGAATTGTTGCAAGTATTGCCCAAGTTGCAAATGATTCTATGGAAAAAGAAATTAAGCAATTTTTTAAAACAAATCCTACCCCTGGTACAGAACGTGTTCAATCCCAAACCCTTGAGAGAATACGAATAGACTCAAAATTCCTTAGAAATATGAGAAAAGAGTTCAAAGATGGCTAGGAAACTTGGGGCTCCTATATTTATTGGAATAATTACTGTTTTAGCAGTAGTCTTTCTGGCAGGCGGTGGAACTGATGACAAAGACACTCTCCGTCAAACATTTGATTTTGAGGCAATTTATTATGAAACAGGCCATGTTGAGATTTCATTTTTTGATAAATCTGGTAAAACAACTTTTGTTGTAATGGAAATACTTGGAATGGATGAATCTTTTCAAAAAACGTTTTCTGATTCTGAATTTATTGAAATTGTGGCATTTCCAAATATTCCAAAATATGGTTGGGCAATTCATCCTATAGTTTTAGAAATTGATCATGAAGAACTAGGTCATATTCAACTAAAAACTGAGATTCATTTTCCAGATGAACCCCTTCCTCCTGTAATCTATGCTAGGCCTTAGATCGGATACAAGATTCTATTAGTATATTTATTAATTGTTTATTTACCCACAAACATCCTGAGATTAGTAAATCTGTGATGGAGGTTAAGGTATGAATTTTTGTAAAATACAACAGTTTCACAATAGAATTACAACATTTTTGTTGTAATATCTATGAGTAGCAAACTTTCCATCAACAATAATTAGCGTATATGTATGTCATGATTCTGGCCAATTATTTTCACATTCTTGGCATTTTCCGCGAAATCCTTGATATTTCTTATCCCAAGATATTGTAATTTGCAAAGAATTGCATGTAATGCACTTCATTTACTCTCTTGTAATTATGTATGATGGAAATGTCTGCTTAAAAGAAGTCAAAAAACTTGGCGTGGATTTGAATACATAATCATTACATTTTTTTGCTATTGTATACAAATCACTACCAATCACCATTCCATTGTTTGGTGCACATCGGTTAATTTTACTACAATAGTTTACAGTGTGCCCAAATACGTCCATTGGTGATGTTGATGTTTTTGCAATTGACATATTTCCATATTCACAACTTACTCTGTATTTTATTCTGGGTAGTTTTTCTTTTTCTAGTATCTTTTCGATATAACTATGACAGTCTATCATAGTTAGACCACATTCTATTATTTGTTTGAAGCTGTCCCTTGAACTCTCATTATCAAAATAATACAAGACACAATCACCTAGATTCTTTACAACAATTCCACCAAATTCCCTTACTATTGATGACATGGAGTTCAAAAAAATTCCATAGTATTTTGCAATCTCTGAGGATGAAATCTTTGATGTTGTATTTGTAGAATCTACAATATCTACAATTCCAATAAAACCTGAAACTTGTTTTTCAAAAAATGAAACATCTTCATGCTTGTCTATCATTTTCCTAAAATAGTTCAGGTCATATTGTACAGTTCTTGCATCTTGCATGATTTGTTTTTGTTACTATACTAGTTTACTATGTGTAAGCTAATCTATGAACATGTTCTTAATTGTGTGAACTAGAACTAAAGTATCTTTTTTGAGCATTTGATAACATGTCAACACGAATAAGAAAAAAGTGGTCTGTAAATGGCAAAGCTCATAGGATTACCATCTCCCTTGACAAAGAGATTTGCAGAAAAACACATGCCCTACAAGAAGTAATTGAAAGCAAAATAGGGACAGGTTGGAGTACTGCTAAAACTATCAACCTCCTTATTTTGGCTGGATTCCTAAGCCAAAAAAGCTTACATAGAAACGATTGGAGTCTAATTCGTGATTTGTCACAAGGCAAAAAAATAGACATAGATTCAATAGATTTTGAGGATTTTTTGGAAAATCTATTTTATCTCTATCCTGAGATAAATTAGATTACCATTCTATTCTCAATGCCTGGCCTTTTACAATATCGCTAAATTTCCAGCTCATTGTGATAGTTGAATTATCGTTTTTTGTAGAAGGTTTTACAGATGTTTGCGTCTTTGTATCATTTTCTTTATCTATCTCAAATATAGTTGGATTTGAAATTATACCATCATTAGGAAATGTAATTTCCATGATAAATTTTTTAGAATCCACAAGAAATGAATTCTCATAAAATCTCTTTGGCTCTTGCACTTTATACTCTAATGTATACTGGCGGTTGTTATCGGATTTTTTAATTGGGTCTTCAAATACTGTGCTAAATTCTTTACAATAAGGCTCGTCTAAATTAATACTCGATAACTTCATCTCTTTTTTTGATT
>LFEY01000022.1 GCA_001510275.1 Thaumarchaeota archaeon casp-thauma3 | reverse complement strand
ATCAATTTTTTCGCCTTCTATAATCTCTGATTTTTCTACATGTTCAGAATATTCAGAATCTTTTTCTATTTTATCAAACTCTGGTACTTCACTTGTATCTTGATTTTCTGAATCAAGAGATTCTAAGAATGTTGGCTCTTTTTCTTTTTTTCTATTTGTTACCTGTTTTAGAATCATTATTCCTATTACAACTGCAATTATGACATAGTTAATTGGGGGTTTTAGTAATTGGGTAACATATCCTACTTGTGGAAGTATATATTCAACTTTTCCTATGTATTCTTCTTCAGTAATTGGAAAGTCAGTTCCAGGAATTGACGCTGGATTTGCATCTCCTTGGGTTCTAATTGTTTTAGGATCCTCATCAATTATTGAAACTACTCTATGCACAATTACTCTGTCATGATCTGATGGTCGATTAAACACAATAATGTCTCCTATCTCAATCTCTTCAAAAGTTACATGTCCTTGAACTATCAAAACATCATATACTTGTAATTCTGGAATCATACTTCCACTTGCAACTACATAAAATGGATTTTGTGTTCCAAATACTACTTGTAGCCCTAACCAAATTATCAAAATCCCTACACCAACAATAACAATGTCTTTGATAACTCCTTTTGAGATAGATCTTTTTGCCAATTACATCATTTGCCTTTATTCACTGATTAAATTTGTTAGCTATTAGATCTTGGTTCCACACTCTTCACAGAATTTAGAACCCTCTTTATTTCCAAATCCACAACTAGAGCATTTTCCTGGCTGAGTCGCCTCTGGTTTACCTAAAAGAATTACTTCACCAATTTTTTTTATACTATTCCATGGAATACTACCTTCGGTGCCATCATTTTTAGTTAATACTAGAACCATTGACTGTGTAGAGTCAATCCCTACTTGTTTTGCAATTCCAACCTTGTTAGCATTTTCATCAACTATTGTTCTACCTTCAATTGAACTAACTGAGGTTGCTGGACCTGTCTGTGTAACTATTTCCTGTGGAGTTTGTTTTTCAGGTTCTGCAACTTGTTGACTTTCAACTGGTTTTGCAATTCCAATATCTCTTGCCTCATCTTGTTTTTTAAATTCCCTGTATTCTGCGATCGAAGAATTACAAGATTTGCATATGTATTGACCTTTTTCTGCAAGAATTAGATTTTCTGCAACTTCTTCATTGGGATTCTCAAATTCAATTTTTGGGGGGCCTTCAAATTCTTTTTCACAAGTATTGCAAAAATGTTTAGTAATTTTCTCTGCATCTAATCTGCCTATTGGTGCTAAAAACAGATCAGGACCACCTAGATTACCTTTCATCTGTTCATCATCAGTAACCTTGGCCATAACATAGCCACCAGAACCTCTTAATTTTTTAATTCTAATCTCTGAACTCATATCTGAGTTTTATCAAAACATCATTTAAGTATATATCAAAATTATTTATCCAACAAAAAATATGGTGCTAATTCTGGTGAACGTTTTTAGGTATGGTCAATAAAACAACAATACAATGGCAGTTACACAAGTTTCAGATGCAAAGTCTTGGGAAGTCGATGTGATAAACTCTGACATTCCTGTGTTTGTAGACTTTTGGGCCGAATGGTGTGGTCCATGTAGAATGGTAAGTCCAGTAGTTGAAGAACTGGCAAATGACTATGACGGCAAAGTAAAATTTGTCAAGGTTAATGTTGATGAGGCCAATGAATTGGCATCAAAATACAATGTCTTTAGTATTCCAACCTTAATCCTCCTCAAGAAAGGTGAAATAGTTAGTCAGCAAGTAGGTGCTGCTTCTAAAGAATCATACAAAAGTATGATTGATAGAGCACTTGCATAAATTCTGAACACGTTTTTCCTCTTTTTTATTCCTAAAGTAATTAATATTCCTAAAAACGGAGTGAGATAATGTCATTTGGTCAAGTAGATACACTAAACATGCTATATGATAAACTGGAGAGTTTGTTTGATGAGTCTCAAGGATACTATGAATCATTTTTAGATACTAACAACATGTACAAGAAAGGTCAACTAAGTGACAAAGAATTCTTCCAAAAACTAGGTGATTATGTAGTAGCATATTCTGCATTAGAATTTCTAGCAATCAAAGTAATCTTTGAAATGAAAAAATCAATGGGTTCAGGTTCTGGAAATACACAGTCCCCCGGGTTGATGCCAGGAATGGGTAATCCTGGAATGATGGCAGGTGGAATGGGAATGCCACCAAGATCAGGAACTGCAGCAAATCCAGTTGGTGGAGCAGGTCCACCAGGAATTGTTTCTGCACAAGAAGCATTTGGAGACATTGGAACTTTACCATCACCTGATCCATCTTTGATGCCAAGAAGAATTGTTACTTCACCAAGTGGAAATGGATGTTCTTCATGTGGTGCTGAACTAAGACCTAATGCAAAATTCTGCACAAAGTGTGGATCTAAAGCATAAAATTAGAAATTAAATAATTATTTTATTCTTGTGTTGTTCCACATTCAGGACAAAACTTTGCTGTATCTGAAAGAGTTGAACCACATTCAGAACAAAACTTCCCGTCTGTCTTTTGTTCACTGTAAGCGTTTCCGATAATTGATGAATTTCTAACTGCACCTGATGGTTCATATTTATCATCATCAATTAAAACAGGTTCAAAATCTTGTTCTGTCAAAAACGTCATCATCCTTGGAACTCCTTTTCCATCATTATTATGATCTGGAACTGAATCACCTAACCAAAAAGCAAATCTCATTAGAGTTAATTCTGGAGTTGAAAATGCCAGAGTGTGTTTTGACATGTATTCTTGTGCAGCTTTTTTGCCGTCAAAAACTTCCATGGCGATAGTATTTTTTGTTTATGTATAATAGTTTCTGGAAAAGTGGACCGGGAGGGAATCGAACCCTCGACATCCTCGTTGCGAACGAGGCATTATACCTCTAAACCACCGGCCCTTGAGTTACTACTTTACGTTGTGTTTTTATTCATTCTCTCAAGTGCCCGTGTATTCCCATTAACCACTTAATCATCTAGATCTTCATCATCAGATGATCTTTTACATGGTCTTACGGGAACAAAGAATACTGCTTTGTGTCCAATTATACTAGTAGTACATTAGCTTAGAGCATAAAGACTGAGGAATTTTTTTTAGATTTTTGGATCCAAACTGGCATTCTCACCGTTTCATGAACAAAAACATGACTATACTCTATATCTGAAAAATCTAATCTGATTTGTCTGATCACATTAACCTAGATTCATTTAATAATTTAATTCAAAACGAAACTAGAGAAAGTTTGGAATATAATCAAAATAATATTCTTCCAATGCCCCACATTTCAAGAATTTATATTCTTGATATGATTCCTGTCTTTCTTTGATTACCTTTCTGTTTAATGTAAATAAAATAATTCTAATCTCAACGCATAATAGACTGCCAGGTATAAAATTTTCAGATGACGTATGATACTGTGATTACTGATTCGCACATTATGCTTCCTCAGGGAATGGTAGACAAAAATATTCTAATTGATGAGGGAAAAATTGTTGGGTTTACAAATGATACTCCTGATTGTGATAACAAAATCAATGGCAATGGATTGATATCTATTCCTGGCCCAATTGATACCCATGTTCACTATGGTGTATATTCTCCAATAAACGAAGCCGCAAAAACTGAATCTCATGCTGCAGCAATTGGTGGAATAACTACTATGATGAGAATGCTTCGATTAGGAGATCTATTCTCCAATTCATTGCAAGCTCAGCTTGACACATCATCTCAAAATCATTATATTGATTATGCAATTCATGCATCTATTTTTAATCTCCAACAAATCAATGAGATGAATTTTTGTGTTGAAAAAGGAATCACATCTTTTAAAATTTACATGAATCTTGGTGGAGAAGTTGGTCATGTATACATGGATATGCCTCCTAATTCTTCTAGACTTGTTGAATCTCAAGTAGATGTTACTGATGAAATAGTTGAACAAACTGTAAAGACTGCAGCGTCACTTGGTTGTCCAGTACTTGTTCATGCAGAAGATTATGAATCATGTGGGTGTGGAATTAAAACTGCAAAAGAAAAAAAGCAAAATGGACTTTCTGCTTGGTCTAATAGTCGTTCACCTGACTTTGAGGCAAAAGCAATCAAAACTGTATCAAAGTTTGGAAGAGATTATGATTGTGTGATCTACTTTGCTCATATTGGTTCTGAGCGAGCACTAGCACAGATTCAAGAAGAGAAAAAACTTGGAACAAAAATTTTTGTTGAGACATGTCCTCACTATCTTACCATATCTTATGAAAAACAAAATGGATATCTTGCTAAGGTTATGCCACCAATTAGAACAGAAAATGATAGAAAAGTAGTTTGGAATGCTCTTTCTGAGAATCTAATTGATACTATTGGAACAGATCATGTTGCAAATCAACTTAAACTCAAACTAGCTGGAGATGATGTTTGGGATGCATTGGCAGGATTTCCAGGAATTGGAACTTCAATTCCAATATTACTCAATGATGGTGTAAACCAAAATAGAATAACCCTTGAACAGTTTGTTAAATTTACAAGTCAAAATGCTGCTCAAATTTTTGGAATGTATCCACAAAAAGGAACATTAGAAAAGAATTCTGATGCAGATATTACCATGATCGATTTGAAAAAAGAAAAAAAGGTGACATCTGATTTGTTTGGAGGTTTTTCTGATTATATTGTGTATGAGGGAAGAAATCTAAAAGGATGGCCTGTTAAAACAATTGTTAGAGGAGAAATAGTTGCAGATGACTTTGAAGTCATTGGAAAACTTGGTCATGGTAAACTAGTTGAACGAAAAATTTAGTTTTTGAAAATAATGCTTTGGGTTTAAATCATAAAAACTCGTATCAATGACTAGTTGAAGCAAATTAAAATTGAAAAAAAATATGAAATAGAATTAAATGATTTAATCAATCTTCTAAGAGATTCAGGATTTCTTAATGATGATAACGTAGAATCTGCATTTAGAAACATTCCCAGACATGAATTTGTCCTAACATCTGAACTGGATAGAGCATATTACAATGAACCCCTCTCAATTATGAGCAATCAGACCATTTCTCAACCAGGAGTTGTATCTAGAATGACAGAGTGGTTAGATATCCAAGATGGGCAAAAAATTCTTGAGATTGGTACTGGTTCTGCTTGGCAGACTGCCATTCTTTCATACTTGGTAGGAACGGGAACTGTTTATTCTGTTGAAATTCATCCAGAATTGGCAAACTTTGCAAGAGAAAATCTAGAAAAACTGGAAATAGATAATGCTCATGTGATTTTAGGTGATGGTAGTTTGGGATATGCAGTAGCATCGCCTTATGATCGAATCATAATTACTGCAGCATGCACAGAAATTCCTTTACCATTACTTGAACAACTAGGTGAAAATGGACTCATAATTGCACCTGTTGGAGATTTTACTCAATCTCTAGTTTTGTTACAAAAGACATCTGAAGGAATAGTTGAAATTAAAAATCAATCAAACTATGTTTTTGTTCCTCTGCTTGGAAAATTTGGCAAAAAAGAGTAGATTCATGAATTTTTTTAGAGAATATCAAATTTACCGTCTGTTTTGGCTCTGTAAATTACATCTGGTTTTCTAAGAAAAATCCCAGATTCTAAGACTCCAGCTGTTTGTTTGATTTTCTGAGTAAGTACTTTTGGATTTTTTATTGTTCCAAAATCACAATCTAAAATTATGTTACCATTTTCTGTAAAAAATGGATAACCTCTATCTAGTGAACGTAATTGTGCATCTCCTCCTAGTCTTTTGATAGAATTAATCACTGAATTTCTAGCTAGTGGATGAATTTCTACTGGAACAGTTCTTGTAAAATTTTTTACAAACTTTGTTTTGTCTGCTATAACTACAACTTTTTTTGCAAGACTAAACAAAATATTTTCTCGAAGTAATGCCCCCCCACCACCTTTGATTACAAATTTTTGAGAGTCAATTTGATCTGCACCATCAAATACAACATCAATGTAGTCTACTTGATCAGCTTCTACTAGAGGTATTCCTAATTTTTCTGCAACCGATTTAATTTGTAATGACGTTGGAATTCCTTTAATGTTATAATTTTTTAGTTTGATTAGTTTTGCAAGTGACTTTACAAATACAGTAGCAGCTCTACCACTACCTAGTCCAATTACATAATCATCTTTGACAAATTTTAATGCATTACTTGATAATGCCGAAATGGCACTATCGTATGACAATCACTCTACCTCTGCTTGATCAAGCTTTGATAGAACTCTCATGATGTTTCCCTTGATTTTATCTAAATCGTCTACATCATCATCAAAGTCATCATCTAATGTTGTTGGTTTTTGTTCTGGTTCTGGAAGTGCTTTGTGTTCTGTAATCTTTGCAACTTCTTTGTTAATGTCTGGCTTTGTTTCTAATACTGGTTCTGCTTTTGGTGTAACTGACTGAATAATCTCGATTTTATCTTCAACTATTGGTCTTGGTTGAATAATTTCTTGTACAATCTCTTCTTTTGGCTTGATTATTTCAGTCTGAATTATAGTTGGCTGTGGTTTTACAATCTGTTGTTTTTGTTCTTCTTTTTCAAATAATGGGAATTTTGCATCCTTTCTTGAAACATTTGTTAACGTAGTTAATTCAAATGATTGCCTTGATCCTATTGGAGGAATTGAGATTGGCTCTATCTTTGTTTCCTTTGGTTTTTCAAAGTTGAATGGTTTTGATGTGTGTTTTACTTCTAGTTCTTTTGTCTTTGATGTTTCAATTTTTGCACTTGCAATCTTTGATGATATATCATACAATCTATCATCTAGTTTTGATAATTTTTGATCCATCAAAGTAATCAAACCATCACCTACTGGTCCTAAATCTGGGTGTTTACTTGCTTGCTCAAGTTTTTCTAGTTTAGCTAAAACAATTCCTAATTGATGTTGATATTTTAGTAACAGTTTATCCTTTTGAATTTTTGAAAATTCAGAGTCTGCTTGGTACAGTCTTGAAATTGTTTTGGTAAGAATATCTTTTTCAATTTTTAGAGTATTAATTTGACTTTTAATGTGTGAACTAGCGCCAAGACTAAGTAATTGATTTTTGTCTCTTGGCATTCTTCGTACCGCAGCTGCTGTAGCTACACCAGCTAATGAACTAAGAATAAGAATAATCTCTTGCATCTATGTATACCATTTAATCCAGGAATACTTTCTGCGTTTAGCCTCTGGGAATCCACAACTTGCACATTGGTGATGACGTTTGTGAAGCGAGTTTTTACCACATCGTCTACATCTGATGTGAACTTTTTTCTTTGTAAAACCACCCATAGAAGTTGTGCCTTTTACCATCGCAAATCACCTATTCTCTGGTGGTGGGGGAGATATCATAACTACATTATCTCCTCTAACTACAATGGTTCCAAGGCTTTTAGACTCGCCCTCAGCGGGGATTTCCTCTGAAGAGTCAAGTAGCAGGTTCATGTGTTGGTCAAAACCAAGAAGATTACCTCTAATCGTCTTACTTCCTTTGAGTTTTATCAATACAACTTGATTGATACTCTCATCCAATACTTTTACTGCCATATCAACGGACATCTATTTCACTTATTGGCTTTGATATTGAGGGATTATATTAAACAATCATTGGTGTAACTATGAGCTTTGATCAGTGAGGCAAGTTTGACACTTTTTTCCCAGATTTTTAATGATTTCAGATAAAATTTTCTGCCCATCCTTTTTTGTAGCTTTTGTCGGATCACCCCAAACTCCATTTTTGGTAGCTTTAGGAAATGATTGATTAGCCAGTTTTCCAAGTATCTTGATTTCTTGCTTTGTCATTTTATCTGTGATTAATCCTTTTTTTGCTAATTTCATTTTGACATTTTTTGAAATTACTAACATTAGTGATGTCTCTACAAATCCTGCATGATCAAACTCTCTTTTCATAAAATGCCAATAAGATAATGAAAATACTTTGAGCTTGTTTTTTGAGAGTTTTTGTAGATTCACATCAATATTTTTTATTGATTTTAAATTTCCATGATGTCCATTAATTATAAAAATTGTTCTGATGTTGTTTGCTAAAAGTGATGAACACAAATCAGTTAAAACAGTACGTAAGGTCGATTCTCTGAGACTCAAATTAAAAAATGGTGCATGCTCAACTGAAACTCCATAGGTAAGAGTTGGAAGAAGTAGGTATCCTTTCTTTTCAGATATTCTTTTTGCTATTTCAGTTACAATATCTGAATCAGTTGATATGGGCAAATGTGGTCCGTGCTGTTCAATTGAGCCAATTGGAATTACTGCCACTTGTTTTTTCTTTTTAATTGATTTTCTAAGATTAGGATCAAATTGGGCTTGAATATCTACCATTTAATTCACTTGGATTTGATGTGAACCTTTCTCCAACGAACTTCTAGTTTATTTTCTAAATGCATCTTCATTGCTTTAAGCAATGTATCTGCTTCTAGTCTTTGTCCTTTCGTCTTTATTTTTTCTAATGAGTCATTAGGATCCACTTTGAATGAATCTTGGAAAATAATTGGTCCTTGATCTAAGTTTTCTGTAACGTAATGAGCAGTTACACCGACAATTTTTGTACCTCTTTCATAAGCTTGTGCATATGCTAATGCTCCTGGAAATGCTGGTAATATTGATGGATGAATATTGATAACTCTGTTTGGATATCTCCAAACAAAGTTAGGACTAAGTATTCTCATGTATCTTGCAAGTGCGATTAAATCGATCTCATATTTTTTACATATTTCAATAATTTTTTCTTCTGCTTTTTCTTGGTTTTTTTCTTGTATTACAACAAATGGAATCTTTGCTTTCTTTGCTAATGGTGTAAGTGTCTTTTCTGTACCAATTATTACTGAGATTTTTCCTTTGAGTGATTTTGCATTACTAAGAATTGTTTTAAGACAAAGTGGCTCTTTTGTTACAAGTACTGTAATATTTTTCTGTGAATTTGTTTCATGATGTGTACTTACATCCATCTTTTCTTTTTTAGCTAAACTTTGTATTTCTATATCAAATCTCTTCACGTCAATTGTTTTTGAAAAGGATACTTCTAGATACATTCCAAAAAGACCTTTGATTACATTTTGGTTTACTTTCTCAATGTTTCCACCTTTTGAAAATGCAAAATTTGTAAATGTAGCTACAATTCCTTCTCTATCTTTTCCAACTACTGTGATTCCAATTACTATCTTTTTCATGACTTTGTTTGTTGGGGATTTTCTCATTATTAATCATTCACAGAAATCAAAAAGGTGCGGGAGGTGGGATTTGAACCCACGAACTCCTAAGAGATAGGGTCCTAAGCCCTACGCCTTTGACCAGGCTGGGCGACTCCCGCAACGGACATGCCATTAAACACAAATTTATCTATTATTGAATACTATCGTGGCAAAATTTTTTGGAACAAATGGAATTCGTGGAGTGTTCTCTGAAGATTTTACATTAGAATTTGTTCATGATATGACTTTAGCCATTGGAACTTATTTTGAACAAGGACCAGTACTGATTGGTTTTGATGGAAGAGAATCAAGTCCAGTAATTTGTAAAGTTGTAAGTTCTGCGCTTAATTCAATAGGAATTAATTGTAATGTTGCAGGAATTGTTCCAACACCATGTCTTGAATTTGCGGTAAAGGCTTTAGGATATTCTGGTGGAATAATGATTACTGCTTCTCATAATCCTCCTCAATACAATGGAATCAAACCTGCTGCAAAAGATGGAGTAGAGATTTCACGTGAAGACGAATTAGTAATTGAAGACATCTATCTACAAAAAAGTTGGATTAAACATCCTGAAAATTGGGGAGTCACAGGAAAAGAAGAAAGAACAATTGAGACATATCTTAAAGGAATTGCCTCTCACGTTGATTCTAAATTAATAGAATCAAAAAATTTTAAAGTTGTTTTAGATTTAGGAAATGGTGCACAGGCAGTTTCTGCACCTAATTTTTGTAAAATGATGCAATGTCAAACACTTCTTGTAAATCAAAACATAGATGGAAACTTTCCAGGACGTGGATCAGAACCAACACCACAAAATCTTTCAGAACTTTCAAAGACTGTAATAGAAAACAATGCTGATTTTGGAATTGCATTTGATGGAGATGGAGATCGAAGTATTTTTTGTGATAATCAAGGTACTATCTTGACTGGTGATAAATCTGCATTAGTACTTACTCAGCATATCTTAAAAAAAAATCCAGGCTCTTTAGTTGTTACTTGTTTGAACTCTGGTTCTAACATTGAAGTTTTAGCTGATAAATTTAATTCAAAAGTTATTCGCACAAAAGTAGGTAGTGTTGAGGTATCAAGAAAGATGGTTTCTACTAATGCTCTCATAGGATTTGAAGAAAATGGTGGATTCATGTATGGAAAGCACAATCAAGTTAGAGATGGTTGTATGACTTTGGCATTAATGCTTGATCTTTTGGCTACAGGAAAATCTCTATCAGGTGAGATTGCCAGCTTACCTCCTTCTTTTACTACAAAAGACAAGGTTTCTTGTTCTCCTGAAAATGTTTCAAAACTGGTCTCCTCACTAAAAGAAGAATTTCCTAGTTCCGATACAACTGACGGTATCAAAATTACAATTGATCCTAAAAATTGGGTAATGATCAGACCTAGTGGAACAGAACCAATTGTTAGAGTCTATGCTGAAGCTGAAAGTCAGGAGAAACTAGATGCTTTGATGTCTGAATATCTAAAAAAAGTAGAGTCTATCATTTCCCGATAACACTTTTAATACCAAACGAATGGATTGAGAAGATGGAGAATGACCCTTAGGGTGACGAAGTATGGGAAAAGCATATTACGTTAAATTTGAGACACCAGCGGACCTTGTTAGTCCAATTTTAGAGGCCCTTAGAGTAGCAGCTACTAGCGGTAAAGTCAAAAAAGGAACCAACGAAGCCACCAAGGCAATCGAACGTGGCTCTAGCAAACTAATCGTTATAGCAGAAGATGTTGAACCACCAGAGGTAGTAGCTCATCTTCCAATTCTATGTGAGGAACAAGGTGCAGCATACGTATTTGTTCCAACAAAGCAAGAATTAGGTAACTCATTAGGTATTGAGATTACTTCTGCGGCTGCAGCCATTTTAGATGCTGGTGATGCACAACACATTGTAGATCAAATCATATCAACCATTGATAAAATTAAAGGTGGCAAGACTGATCAATGAGTTCTACAACTGATCAAGTAGTTCAATCTGAAATTATTCAAATTGTTGGACGAACTGGCATTGCTGGTGAAGTAATTCAAGTTAGAGTTAAAGTTCTTACAGGAAATGATAAAGGAAGAATTCTTACAAGAAATGTCAAAGGTTCTGTTAGATTAGGAGAAATTCTAATGCTAAGAGAAACAGAAAGAGAAGCAAAGAAGATCAAATAGGTGATTAGATGAGTCTTTTAGTTAAACCTTGTAGTTTCTGTGATAACCCTATTGCCAAAGGTTCTGGTACAATGTTTGCTAAAAATGATGGAACAGTTCTATGGTTTTGTTCTGCAAAATGTAAAAAAAATGCGCTAGTTCTAAAACGTGATCCAAGAAAATTAAAGTGGACAAAAAAGCACGTTAAAGGCGGAATTAGAAAGAAGTAGAATTGACTGAAAAAACTCTGTTCATTGTAAAGCCAGATGCAGTATCTAGAAACCTAGTTGGTAAAGTTGTCTCAAGATTTGAAAGAAAAGGATTCAAAATTTTAAAACTAAAGATGTTTACATTTACTCAAGAACAGGCAAAGAAATTCTATGATGTTCACAAAGACAAACCATTCTTTGGTGAATTGACATCATTTATCACATCAGGACCTGTAGTTGCAGCAATCATTGAAGGAAACAATGCAATTGCTACTACTAGAATTATGGTTGGCGCAACTAAATCATTTGAAGCAGAACCTGGATCCATTAGAGGAGACTTTGGATTAGGATTTAGTGAAAATATTATTCATGCATCTGATTCCCAAGAAAGTTTTGATTACGAATCGAGGGTAGCATTTGAGTGATCTGATTTGCAAATTCGTCAGCCTATAGTGGTAGTTCTTGGTCATGTAGACTCTGGTAAAACATCTCTTTTAGATAGAATACGTGGTACAGGAGTTCAAGGTAGAGAAGCAGGTGGAATTACTCAACATATTGGTGCTAGCTTTCTTCCAACTGAGACTATCAAAGAAACATGTGGTATTTTATACAAAAAACTTGAAGAATCCGAAAACAAAGTTCCAGGACTTTTAGTTATTGATACTCCAGGACACGAAATTTTCACAAACCTTCGTTCCAGAGGAGGTTCTGCAGCTGATATTGCAATTTTAGTAGTTGATGTTAATCGTGGATTTCAACCACAAACAAATGAAAGTTTGAAAATTTTACAGAATAGAAAAGTTCCATTTGTTGTTGCATTAAACAAATGTGATCAAATTTCTGGATGGAGAAAATCTGAATCAATGTTTATCTCACAGGCAATAAAAGAACAAGACGCATCAATTCAAGCTGATCTTGATCAAAAGATCTATGATGTAGTAGGTACTCTTTCCATTTTGGGATATCAATCAGAAGCATTTTATCGTGTTAAGGACTTTAAGTCCGAGATTGCAATAGTTCCAATTTCTGCACGATCTGGAGTTGGGATTCCAGAATTGCTTAGTGTACTAGTAGGATTAACACAACAATATCTTCAAAAAAGACTAAGTCAAGAAGAAAAAGATCCACGTGGTATTGTCTTAGAGGTAAAAGATGAGGTTGGATTAGGACTGACAGCAAATATTATTTTAATTGATGGAACAATAAAAAAAGAAAACAGTATTGTTGTTGCAACACGAGATTCTGTAATTGTTATAAAACCCAAGGCACTACTTTTACCAAAACCTCTTGATGAGATGCGAGATCCTCGAGACAAATTCAAATCAATTACACAAGTAGATGCTGCTGCTGGATTAAAAATCGCATCACCTGATCTTGAAGGAGTTCTTCCAGGAAGTACTCTTTATGTTGCATCAAATAAACAAGAGATTGAAAGATTCACCAAACTCATCGAGTCTGAGATGAAATCTGTATTCATTGATACTGAAACTGATGGTGTTATCCTCAAATGTGATACTATAGGCTCACTTGAAGCAATAATTGAGATGCTTAGACGCTCTCAAGTCCCTGTTGCCAAAGCTGACATTGGTCCTGTAAATAGACGAGATGTCATAGAGGCAAAAGCAATCAAAGAAAAAGACAGACATCTTGGAGTTGTTTTATCATTTAATGTCAAGGTTTTACCTGATGCAAAAGAAGAATCAGAAGACAGTCACATCAAAATTTTTGAAGACAAAATAATCTATAGTTTAATTGATAATTACAATGCATGGGTTGAAGAAGACACTGCAAATCAAGATGACGCAATCTTTTCAGAACTAACCCCAATCTCAAAATTTACATTTCTAAAGGGAATGGTTTTTCGAAATAATAATCCTGCAGTATTTGGAATTCGGGTAGATGTTGGAAATCTTAAACATAAAATTCCGTTTATGAATATGTCTGGTAGAAAAATTGGAAATATTCACCAACTTCAACTAGACAAAAAAACAGTAAGTACTGCAAAAACAGGAGATGAACTTGCTTGCTCTGTTAAAGATGTTACAATTGGCAGACAAATATTTGAAGAAGAAGTATTTTATACATTTCCTCCATCACATGAAGCAAAACAATTACTTAACACATTTATGCATAAACTAAGTCCAGAAGAACAAATAGTTCTAAATGAAATAGTTGAAATTCAACGAGCAAAAGAACCAGCATACGCTTACTAGTTTGAATGCTTTTTACAAATCATATGAATTCCAGGAGCCCCTACTGCTCCCATTATTTTATCTACAATCTGCCCTGACTTGAACATGATAAATGTTGGAATTGATTGAACTGCAAATTTCATAGAAATGTTTTGATTGTTATCTACATTGACTCTTGCAAATTTTATTTTTGGATAGTTTTTTGATAGACTCTCAAAAATTGGATGCATACTCTTACATGGACCACACCATTCAGCCCAAAAATCTACTAGGGTAAGATTCTCAGCTGATATTATTTGGTCAAAATTAGAGTCATTCAAATCTATGATTCCAGGCTCAATTCTAGGTTGATTTTGCTGTTTAATCATTTCTTCTAGTTTTCGTTGCTTTATTTTCACAATTTCTGGGTCTTCAGACAACATACCTCAAAAATTGGTTCTACTAAAAAATCTATGTTGAAAAATTTATTCTTCTACTTTTAGTTCAATTGCCTCAAATCTTCTTGAACTGCATATGGGACACTGATCAATGTATTTTGTAAAACTAACAGAAGTATATGCAATACCGCAATCGCCACAAATCCTAAGATTTCTACTCAGTTTTCCCATATTGATAGTCAAAAAGCATTGTGATTAAAACCTAGCTTGTCTAATTTTTCTAATTTACTAAAATTACAAATCAACTAAAAATTTCATAAAAATACCCTTGTCTTGCCTGATCTCCATTTCGTAAAATGTTGGTGCCTTGATCTCTACCTTGAAATTGTGTTTGTGAAAATCAAGTGGCTCACCATATGCCTTTGCAATTATTTTATAGCCCTCATTTTCCTCAATATCAAATTCAATTCTCTTTATTGCAAATCCTTGAGTAATTAGAACAAAAGTGATCTCTTCAATCCAGCTAAATAGAAGATATCTTAGGTCTTTTCCTTGTGCTGAAAACTCTTTTTGATCTTTTTCTTCTACTTTGTCTTGATCAAGTGTTAGATTAATCACTGCATCAGCTGTGACTGAAAATGCTTCTTTGAGATCTTTTGCTGTAACTGCAATTATTGCATCAGTTGCATGATCTAAAAATTCGTAACTCAATTGTAGATTTTAGAATCTTTCTGATTATTAATTTAG
>LFEY01000021.1 GCA_001510275.1 Thaumarchaeota archaeon casp-thauma3 | reverse complement strand
TTTCCGCAGCCACCAGACGCTATTACTGGAATGGATACTGAATCAACAATTGATTTTGTGAGTAAAATATCATAACCATCCTTTGTTCCATCTTTATCAATACTAGTAAGAAGAATTTCACCAGCCCCAAGTTTTTCTGCATTTTTTGCCCATGAAATGGCATCAATTCCAGTTCCTTCCTTTCCACCATAAATGAAAACCTCAAACCAGAATTGTTTATCATTTTCAGTGAAAATATTTTTTTCATTATCAATATCAAAATTTCTTTTAGCATCAATTGCAACTACAATACATTGACGGCCAAATAGTTCCATTAGTTCAGTAATTATTTTAGGATTTTTTATAGCACCAGTATTAATTCCAACTTTATCAGCACCATTTAGAAGAATATTTCTAGCATCTTCTAATGACTTAACTCCGCCACCGACTGTAAATGGAATATCAATTACTGATGCAACTTTTCTAACTAAATCTTTGATAATTTCTCTTTGTTCATCAGATGCAGTAATGTCTAAAAATACAAGCTCATCTGCTCCTTCATTACTGTATTTTTCAGCTAATTCAACAGGATCACCTGCATCCTGTATAGATTCAAAACGAAGTCCCTTTACAACTCGGCCATTTTTTACATCAAGACAAGGAATGATTCGTTTTGTCAAAGTCATGCTATTTTCTTTGCCTCTTTAATTGATACTTTATTTTCATACAGTGCCTTTCCAAGTATAACTCCAGATGCATTTTTTTCTTTTACATCTTTAATATCATTAATATTTGAAATTCCACCACTTGCAATTACATTTGCATTTAATAATTTACATGCCTGCTCTAAAAATTCCAAATCTGGACCTTCAAGTGTCCCATCACGACTAACATTTGTCAATAAGAATTCCGTAAAACCCATATCAAGAAATTCTTGGATTGCATCAATTAGTTTGATTCCAGTTTTATCTTGCCAACCACGTATAACAATTTCACCATCTATGTGATCAACTGAAATTACAATTTTTTCAGACCCTAAAGATAAAAGTAATTTTTTAACAAGTTCTTTGTCTTTAAAGGCCAAAGTTCCAATTACTACTCTACTTGAGATTTTAGCAACATCTAAAATTAACGATTCATCTCTTAGACCTCCAGCAACTTCAACTGGAATTGAGATTTCCTTTAGAATTTTCTTTATTATTGAAAGATTGGAGCCTATTCCTAAAGTTGCATCCAAATCCACTATATGCAACATATCAGCACCATTTGCTTCCCATTTTTTTGCAATTTCAACAGGATTATCACTATACACTGTTTTCTGCTTTGGATCTCCTTTGTAAAGTCGAACCACTTGGCCATCCATCAGATCAATTGCAGGAATAATTTTCATCGTTTACACACATCAAGAAAGTTCTTTATCATTATTTTTCCTACAGAGCTAGATTTTTCTGGATGAAATTGGGTCCCAAAAAAGTTGTCTTGTTCAACTACTGCTGGGACTTTAATTCCATAATCAGATTCTGCAGTGATTATATCATTAGAGGTTGGTTTAACTCTATACGAGTGTACAAAATAAACCCAAGAACCATTCTCAACTCCTTCCAGAATTTTACCTGACTTTTTTATCTCTAAATCATTCCATCCCATGTGAGGTACTTTCATAGTATCTGGAAGAATAATTACCTCACCATCCATTATTCCCAACCCTTTTTCTTTTCCTTCCTCACTTTTTTCAAAAAACATCTCCATTCCAAGGCAAATTCCTAAAACAGGTGTTACATCCTTAACAAAATCTTTGAATCCAGTCTTTGAAGATTTAGTAATACTTTTGATTGCAGGATCAAAGTTTCCAACACCAGGAAGTAACAAACCAGAATATTCATTAGGTTTATCAAAATTACTAATTACATCAACTGATGCTCCTGCATTTTCAAGAGAATTTTTGAGACTGAAAATATTTCCAGCACCAAAATCAAATATTGCTACTTTGACCATTACATTGAACCTTTTGTACTTGGAATGCCTTTTTGTTTTTTATCATATGATGAAGCTGATCTAAATGCGACTGCAAGTGACTTTATTGCAGACTCTACTTTGTGATGATCATTTTCGCCATACTTTACAGTAAGGTGAATACAGCCATTCAGATTCTGAAGAAGTGATTGGAAAAAGTGTTCTATATCTTCTTTAGAGATGCCTTCAATTTTACTTCGTTTAATTGACAAAGTTAACTTCCAGAATGGACGTTTTACTAAATCAATTGAAGCTTCAGCAAGCGATTCATCCATTGGAACAGAAGCATAACTAAATCTTGTAATTCCACTTCTTGAGCTTAATGCTTTGTCAATTGCTTGTCCTATTGAAATTGCAGTATCTTCAATAAGATGGTGTTCAATCCCATCATTTGATTTTGCATCAACTTTTAGATCTATCATACTGTGTTTACCAAATGATATAATCAAGTGATCAAGAAAATTAATACCAGTTTTGATGCTTGTTTTTCCAGTACCATCTAGATTAACAGATACTTGAACGCTTGTTTCTTTGGTACTTCGTTTAATTGATGCTTTTCGTAGTTTCATATTTCTCACAGGTTATGTAATCTGCTTTATTCTAAATTTAATACCTTTGGAAGTAGATTAATTGAATCTAATACTAGAATAGCCCCATTTTGCTTAAATAATTCAAGTTTTTCTTGAGGATTTTTGCTGGTTCCAATAATTCCACAAAAAGTGGTTTTACTTCCCAAATCAGTAACTTTTTTTGCCATGATAAAATCTTCCATAGAATCTCCAACATACAAAGTTGAGATACTATTCATTCCTTTGATAGAATCTAAAAGTGATTGAGGATTTGGTTTTGCAAGTTCTCTTGATTCATCTTCCAAAAACATAGAATTTTTCAAGTCAAATTTCTCCAATAATGTCTTTAAAGAATAACTTGCAGATTCTTTTCCTCTGCCTGTTAGTATTGCAATTTTTGAATCAAATTTTTTCTGTAATTGTTTAATTAACAAATCATTTAAAATTACATCATCTTGTTCAATTAAACCAGGCTCAGAAAATTTCGAATTATTTCCAAATAATTTTTGATATAATTCAGGCCCATAGAAAAGTTGATCAAATATTTGATAAAGAGTATTCTCATGATGTGTACCAGGATAAGATAATTGTTTTTTAATATCAGAAATATCAACTTGATTATCTAGATATTTTTCTACAGATTCAATACCACTAGAATCAGAATTTTTTATCACATCAAAAATAAAACTAGTTTGATCTTTTTCTAATTTTTTTGCAGCAACTAGAGAAATTATTGCAGCATATGTAAGATCAACTTCGTCATTAAAGCCACCTGTTGATTTGAATCCATCAATAATTTTAAAATCTACATCTATAGAGTCATTAATTTTTGCAAAATTCTCTAAAACATATCGAGTTGTTTTAATAATTGCTGAGTCATATGATTTTGTAATATCAATTAAAACACCATCACAATCAAAGATTACAGCATCGATTTCATTTAGGACATTAATACTAGAATCATCAATGTAGATTCCTTCAGATTTTCTTATTAAAGTCATTCCAACAAATCACGAATAGCTAGTAAAAATTTTGAATTCATTTCTTTTGTTCCAATAGTTACTCTAAGACATCCTTGATGATTTCCTATTTTTCCTAATTTACGAATTGAAATTCCTTGCTCAGCAAGTGCCAAGTAAACTCGTTTGTAGGCTCCGTGAGCGTCAAATAGCACAAAATTAGCCTTGGAATCAAAGACTTCAAAGGTATCATATTTCCGTAAATTATCAATAATTCTTTTTCTTTCGATTTTGATGTTATCTACAGCATCTTTCATTATCTTTGATTTTTCTAAAGCGAGAATTCCAGATTCAATAGTAATAGTACTCAGAGGATAAGGATATTGGAGGACATTCATAAAGACGTCAGTAAATTTCTTGTTTGCAATAAAATAACCAAGTCTAAGTCCAGCTAAACCAAAAGATTTTGAAAGAGTTTGTACAACAATCAAATTTTCTTGAGTTTTTACTATACTTGATAAAGAATAATCACCAAATTCCACATAGGCTTCATCAATTATTACAAGGCCATTAAAAGATTTGACAAGTTTCTGTAATTCATTTTTTGAAAATTGAAATCCTGTAGGATTATTTGGAGAATCAAGGTATAGAATATCTGCATTTTTAGATTGTTTTACAAAATCTTTAATATTTAATTTCATATTACTTGAAAATGGAATTGCAATTAAAGGAATTGAATATAATTTACATCGCTCTTCAAAAAATCCAAAAGTAGGATTAGAGGTAAGAACTTTGGTTTGTTTTGATGCAAAATTAGAAAGAATCAAATCTAAAATTTGATCAGAGCCATTACCAACACCAATCATTGAAGAATGTATTTTAATAAATTTAGATATCATTTGGATTAAACGTTCTACTCCACCAAGTGGATATTCTCTTACATCAGAATTTTTTCTTGCAGATGAAATAATATCATTTTGAAACTGTTTTGGAATTACATAGTTTTCATTAGAATCAAGTTTTAATGCATCCGGATTAAGTTCAGGTTTTTGATAGCCTCCAATAGAAGAAAATTTATTTATTTTTTCTTCATACCAATTTTTTTTCATTTTAATCTACCTCGAACTGCTTCATAGTGATTTGGAAGTCCTTCAGCATTAGTTAAAACTTCAAGGGATTTTGAAATTTTAGATAGTGATGATTTAGAGCAAGTAACTTGTGTGTTTACTTTGATAAAATCCAAAACTGAAAGAGAGCCACGAATTTTTCCAAATCCATTAGTAGGAAGAATGTGATTTGAGCCTAAAACATAGTCACTAGCAGATGAAGGAGTGTTATTTCCAAGCAAAATTAGTCCTGATGTGTTAATTTTTGAGGAAATAGATTCAGGATTTTTTGCCATTATTTGTAAGTGTTCAGGGGCCAAAGAATTTACAAGTTTTATCATATCAGTTTTTGTTTGGCAAATTGCAATAAATCCATTATTTTTTAGACTAGATTTTACAAAATTTTCTCTTTGAATTTTTGGCAGTAATTCAGAAATAATATTACTTACAGATTTTGCAAGTTTTTCAGAAGTTGTAATCAAATAACAAAAAGTATCATTACTGTGTTCTGCTTGAGAAATAAGATCTAATGCAATAAATTTTGGATTAGCTGAATTATCTGCAATAATTCCTAATTCAGTAGGACCAGCAAGCATATCTATTCCAGTCTGATCACTAATCAAAGATTTTGCAATAGTAACAAACGTACCTCCAGGGCCAACAATTTTATCAACTTTTGAAATGGTCTTGGTACCATATGATAGTGCTGCAATTGACTGAGCACCACCTGTTTTGTAAATTTCATTAGCACCACAAATATTTGCAGCAACAATTGTTAATGGATCTATTTGTCCATCTGAGTTTGGAGGAGATACTATTACAATTCTTTTAACACCTGCAACTTTCGCTGGAACAACAGACATTATTACAGAGCTTGGATATTTTGCTAATCCACCTGGAATATAACACCCAACACTTTGAATTGGAATAAATTTTTTAGAGATTTTAATTCCATTGTTGTTAATAGTTTTATTTTTTAGAATGGATTTAATTGTAGATTCTGTTTTTGCAAGTCTAGCTTTCGCTAAATGTAATGCATTAAGTTCGGTTTTAGAAACTTTAGAGTATGCATTTTTTATATCTGTTTGAGTTACACGTAATGAAGAAATATTTGCACCGCTGAATTTTTTTTCATATTTTATAATTGCCTCATCACCATTTTTTTTGACATTTTTTAGAATAGATTCAACTATGGTTTTATTTTTTTGAGGCTGTTTTGGAATAATTTTAGCTGCAAATTTTTCAACATTAGTTACTTTGATTATTCGTATCAATTTTCTTCGTCACGCTTAATCTCCTCAAGTTCTAATATTTGTCGTGGTTCATGAACTACAAGTCCCTGAGCAATCTTCCTTAGTTTTGGAATAAGTTTGTAAAATTCATCTTTTTTGATTACAGTATTTACTCCATACCATCCTTGTTCACTAAGTGGGCTTATTGTAGGTTTTTTGAGTGAAGGCATCTGTGTTAGAAGTTTTTTTAGATTTTTCTCTTCAACATTTAGGTAAATGTGCAAATATTTCCTACCATGAACAGCTCCTCTCATAAGGGTTACAATATCAAATATTTTTTCACGTTTTTTTGGATCCTTTAATGATTTCTTGTTTACAATCAAGTGTGCAGTAGAGGTTAGTACTTCATCAACAATTTTCAATTTATTTTGTTTTAGCGTGGTACCAGTTTCAGTTACATCCATTATTGCATCAACATCTTCAGGAGGTTTAGCTTCAGTTGCACCAAAAGATAAATGAATTTGGACTTTATTGTTAGTACCTAATCTAACCCAGGGAGTAATAATTAATGGATCTTTAGAACCATAATATTTTTTGTAAGACTTTGATTGTTTTAGAAATTTAGAAGCAGTAGTAAGATATTCTGAAGATATACGGAGTGTTTTTTTCTTTTTTCCATAATCTGCAATCATTTCATCAAGATTTTTGTAACGATATTTATCAGGAAAAGCTATGACTAGTCTAATTTTACCATATTCTAAATCTAAAATTTGTTCAACATCAGAATTTGTTTCACCTACCCAATCTTTTCCAGTAATACCTACATCATACAATCCTTCTGCTACTAATGTTGGAATCTCTTGAGGACGTAACATTTTGACAAGAATTTTTGGATCATCAAGATAAACTCGATAAGTTCTACTCTCTCTGTTAACTTTGCTCCAAGATTTTTCTAACAGTTTGAAAGTAGCATCCTCTAGACTTCCTTTAGGAATAGCAAACTTTACTTCAGACATTTCCAATTGTTTTCATTTTTTAAGTATATAATCGCATGCTTAAATTTGCTCAAGTAATTCTTTGGCTCTATCAAGTGAAATTTTCTTTTCTTCAATCATTTTTTTAACAATTTCATCTATCTGTTTAGGTGTAGCTCCTGCAGCAGCAGCAAGATTTCTTGCATGTAGACGCATGTGTCCTTTTTGAATTCCTTCAGTAGAAAGAGCTCGAATTGCACTATAATTTTGAGCCAAACCAGTAGCAGTCATAATACAAGCAAGTTCTTGTGCTGATGAAGCCCCAAGAATCTTTGCACAGATTTTGGCCATAGGATGAACATTTGTAATTCCTCCAACAATCCCAACAGAAAGGGGAATTTCTAATGTTCCAACTAAATTACCATCATCATCTTTGCTCCATTTACTAAGAGAGCGATACATGCCAGATTTTGCAGCATACGCATTTGCTGCAGCTTCAATGGCTCTACTATCCTGACCAAGAGCATTTGCAACTGCGATAGTTCCATTCATGATACCTTTGTTGTGAGTTACTGCGCGATAGACATCATTATCAGCGAATTCAAATGCTAAAATAATATTATCAACTATTTTTTCTCCTCCAACTGCTTCTTTCTCAAATACTGCTTTTGCTTTGGCAATTCTTCGAGTAGAATAATTAGATAGTATACGAAGTAGTGCTCGTCCACCTGTAATCTTTTCAATTAATGGCGAAACAGCTTCACACATTGTGTTTGTAATATTTGCGCCCATAGCATCTCCAACATCAATTAAGAGTTCAACAATAAGCATTTTCCCAGATGGTGCATTAATTTCTTTACAAGAAATTTCTTTTGCTCCTTTACCCATTTTAGATAGAGTATTGCTTTTGGAATTTGCTAGTTGAAGAATTTCAGTTGAAGAGTTGTTGATTTTTTGAATTGCAGAAGTAACATCAACATCTAATACTTGTATTTGACCAATGCTGTAAGATTCATCTGCTGTAACTTCAAACCCACCTTTGATTCTTGCAATTTTTGCCCCTTTAGATGCTGCTGCAATCACAGATGGTTCTTCAATTACCATTGGAATTATGTAATCTTTACCGTTAATTTTGAAATTTGTTGCAATTCCTAAAGGAAGTGAAAATGTACCAATAGCATTTTCCACCATTTTATTGGCTTTATCAAAAGAAATTCCCCCATTATTGCTTTGCAAAATATCTAATTCTTCATTAGAAAGATTTGCAAAATTTGCAACAATATCTAATCTTTCTTTTCTTGATTTTTCAAAAAACTTTGAAATTGACGAGTCTGGCATTTTATTTCAATATCCTCAATAATTTATCATCCATTCTGTCTGGAAAACCTTTTCCATCAGTATTTGAAGTAATTACATAAAGACTTCCATCAGGACCTTGTACTACATCACGAACACGCCCAATCCCGCTAAGAATAGATTTTTGAGAGCTAAGCCCTTCTTCAAAGTCTAGCTGATAAAGATTTGCTGCTCTCATAGAGGCCATTATGAATGGAGACTCAAAATCAAGTTTATCTCCAGAATAAAATAAGATACCACCTGGTTCTATGCTTGGATCATAACAAAGAATAGCATTCTCAAAGTTATCATCACCAGAACATTGTTGTTCAGGCCAGCCATAGTTTTTTCCTGCTTGAATTAGATTAATTTCATCATTTTTTTCAGGTCCAAATTCTGCTACAAATAAGTTACCATCATCATCCCAAGTCATCCCTTGAGGGTTTCGATGTCCTAGTGAATAGACAGGAGAATCAGAAAAGGGATTATCATCTGGGATAGTACCATCATCATTTAATCTTAAAATTTTTCCAGATAAAGAATCAAGGTCTTGTGGAAGGTGTGATGAATCAGAAATGGTACCAGTGCCAACATACAATTTTCCATCAGGTCCAAATTTTATAAAACCACCATTTGTAAATGAAGATCCAGGAATTTTATCAAATACAGTTTCAGCATCTTGTAATTTATTTTCAGATTCAGTTATTCGTAGAATTTTATTCCACAAATTTCCATTCTCTTCATAAGTCAAAAATACATAGATGTAATGGTTATTTGGAAAATCTGGATGAAGTGTAATGCCTAACAATCCACCATCAAATACACTGGCAGTGCGAAATGTAGCTAATGGTGATTCTAACAAAGTATTATCTTGAACAACTCTAATGAATCCATCTTGTTCTGTAACAAAAATTCTGTCACCAGAAATAGCAATTGCACGAGGTTTGTCAAGATTTTCAGCTAAAATACTTACAGAGTCACTTTCGGAATTTGAAGTAGGTAGTGGTAACGGGATAGGATCTGATGGAGAAGTTAAAACAAAAGCTGAAAATGTCACAGCAGCAATAACAGCAATAATTTGAATTTTTTTATTCACAAAAAGATAATCTTTTCAAATCCTATTAATTACTTTAAAAATTTGATAAAGCGTATATACGGCTGATCATCATTTATGGATCAGCGGGGTGGGGAAGTCAGGTCATCCCGGCGGGCTCATAACCCGCAAATCAACAGTTCAAATCTGTTCCCCGCTATTTAGTTGCTATAAACACAAAACCATGAAAGAGATTTATCAAATTTTGAGGTTTTGTTAGATATTCCAATTCGTTGTAAAGGTCTTGTTAGATGTCTATGAGCAGATATTTCCGGAATATACAGTTGTTTTTTGATCTTTCTTGGAATCTCAACAGTTATCTTTTTGGAAGCTTTTTTCCCACATCGAATGCATTGAAATCCTTGATACTGACCTTTGGATTTCATTTTTTTGTTACATTTTTTACAAATGGGATTAGATTTTAAAAGATCCTTTTCAAGGTGGGTAACATCAATAAATTCAAGATTAATTATTCGAGGAAAATGTTTTGATGCTTTTCGAACTCCACCACCTACACATATTTTATCACCCTTAATCAAATTCGAAGCAACAGAAGAGATTCCTGTTGGTTTGTAAACAGCACACCAGAATTCATGATTTTTAGAAAGAATTTTGAAAAAGACATGTCCGCCTTTTACAATCTTTGGAGTGTTTGATACAATTCCAATGATTTTTCCAGAAGAGTAGGGTTTCAGATTTTCAGAATTTAATTCGTTTTTCAAATGATCACCTGTTCCTTGATTAGATTTGAAGATCATGTAACCATCTAATTTTTCATCACTTTTCAGAATCTTTGTAGCATATAGTAGTGAATTGACATTTTCACCCCGAACACCATAAAATACAGGATCAGGACCGTGAGGAGTAATTAAAATTCGTCCCTTTTTTGTATCAAAACTATTAAATGTATTTGGAAAAGTTTTTTCCTGCATAATTTTCACATTTTCAGCAGAAATTTTTCTTTCTTTTCCAAATTTTGTTCTTTTACGATAGCTCAAAAGTTCTAATGTATGATCTTGAAAATCATACCCTATTGCACCAATTGCACCTACAAGTCCTTGACCGTTTCCTTGATAGAAAAATTCAAGATCATTTTGTTTAGCAAATCTTTTTGCATTATTTCTATTAATTAATTGCCACAAAGCCAAGTTACTAAAGTTCGTAAATTCAGAAGGAATTGTATCACTTTCAAAAAACACTAAACCAGGATTTGCACCATTTTTAATATCAGAATATTTTGAAACAAGATTTTTAATTTGATTTTTTACTTTGGAAGGATTTTTAGTCTTTATTCTGATTGAAACTGCTCCATTACCACGAGTTTTCCATGGAATGTTAGGATTAAATCGAATCAATCTTGGGAAATCAAGAAATTCAATTTTCTGTTTTTGAAGTAAATCAACAATTTTGTATGCTAGAAATGTAGTACACATTCCTTTAGGGGAATCAGTATCATCAAATCCAATATTAAGAACAGTTTTTTCAACCATAAATTAGTTGAACAACTCAGGCATTTTTAGTTGTTGGAGAGTACAGTTGATTTAAATTAATAAAGTTCGATTCCAAGCTAAATTGATAGTAATAGACGAAGAAAGAATTTTCAAAGAAATTGAAGATAAAAACCCTGCATCGGTTTCATTAAACGGGCCTGATGGAATTTTACCAAAAGTTCAAGAAACTGCTATGAAAATTACAAAAAAATTTGGAATTCCAGCATACATCTTAGCAGATACTACATGGGGAACTTGTGATCTTAATTCAATTGGTTCAAAAGTACTTGGGGCAGAAATTCAATTCAATATTGGACATACAATAAACACAGAGTCATTAGAAAAAAATTTAATCTTAATTGATGCGTTTGATGATGTTGAATTTGACAGTGTTGCAAAAAAATGTGCAGAAATATTGAAAGGAAAAACAATTTCATTAGTTACAGACAGTCAGCATTTACATCAAGTAGATAAGGTTCAAAAGATTTTAACAGAAAATGGAGTTAAAGTCAAAATTGGAAAAGGAAAAGGGCAATTAAATGACGGTCAAGTATTTGGTTGTGAATTTTATCCTGCATCAGAACTAAAAAAAGAAGTAGATGCCTATGTATTTTTAGGACAAAGTAATTTCCACGGATCAGGAATTGCACTATCAACAAATTTACCAACATATGTTTTAGATCCTTACTTTAATGAAGTAAGAGAAATTACAGAATTTGCACAGAAATTAAAAAAGAAAGCCACTCTTGCAATATACAAAGCAGCTGAAGCAAAATCATTTGGGGTGATTGTGGGATTAAAAGAAGGGCAACTATCCAAGGTATTTGCTTTAAAAATTAAAAAAGAATTAGAAAAAGAGGGAAAAGAAGTTCAATTATTTGCATTAACTGATATTACAAATGAAAGATTACAGAATCTTAAAGGAATTGATGCTTTTGTTCAAGTAGCATGCCCAAGAATTTCTACAGATAATCAGTTTGACAAACCAGTATTATCAACTCCACAGGCAAATGCACTTCTTAAAATTTTACGAAATGAAAGTATTGAAGGATATCTAGAAATTCCACATTGGTTATAATCACGATACTAACTTTTGGAATCTAGGATGATCTGATAATTTTTCAAATGATTTAGATTTTTTTGCTTTAACTTTGTATTGAATTCCTTGGGAAATTGCACGTTCAAGCAGATCAAGTGTCTCATCAACTTTTGAAAGCATTGCAAGGTTACATGACTTATCAAATAAAACATCACCATTATCTGGATAATCTTTCAATATACTATTACAGCACAATATAGATTCATCAAATTTTTCCATAGAAAATAAAATTCGTTCTTTATGGTATAAAGCAATATTATATGTTGGATTATCTTTTAAAATTTTATCACAAATCAATAATGCTTCAACAAAATTTTCTTGTTTGCGAAGAGTTGAGATTTTATTTACTAACACAGAAAGATCATCTGGACATATCTGTAGAGCAACATCATAACATTTTATCGCGTTATCAAAATCTTTGAGTTTGCTTAAGGCATATCCTTTATTGTTAAGTGAACTAAGGTGTTCTGGATTATCATTTAGAATTTTATTGTAATATATGATTGCCTCTTTTAGTTTTCCTTGCAGAAATAATCTATTTCCTTCATCTAAGATTGAGTTTGTTTTAGGATCTGTCATGTTAATTAGAAATCGGGTTTCATTAAGATTTTTCCAAAAAGTCCTTTACCTTTCAGCATTTTTGTGTGAGCCTCTGCTGCCTGTTCAAATGAATATACTGAATCAATTATAGATTTTATTTTACCTTGGGACATCCAATAGAGACCTTGTTCTAATTCAGCTCTAGTTCCTTGAGTTGAGCCTAAAATGTTAATTCCTTTAAAGAAAATATGACGTAGGTCAGTATCAGCATCATAACCTGTTGTGGCTCCAGTAGTAACAATTGTTCCACCATAATTTAGTAAAGTTAGTTCTTTATTCCAATGAGAACCCCCAATATGTTCAAAAATTATATCAACTCCAGGTACATCTCCATAAGATTTTGGGATTTTTTTTGCAATTGATCGTACTTCTTTGTGCCAATCTTCTTTTCTATGATCTACTGCATAATCAGCTCCTAGATCTAATAATTTATCTAATTTATCGGGGCTAGCAGTAGCAATTACAGTACATTCAAAAAGTTTTGCGATTTGAATTCCATAATTTCCAATACCAGAGCTACCACCCATAATCAAAACTAATTGTCCAGGTTGAATTTTTGCTCTTCCAACAAGCATGTGCCATGATGTAACTAATGTCATTGATGCAGCTGCAGCATCATCATACGATACATTTTCTGGAATCTTTACAACATTTACTTCTGGAAGATGTGTTTCTTCACAATACCCACCCCAAAGTGGACCTGTTTCAAAACCCCAAATAGTTCGTTTCCTGCAATCATATTCTCTTCCATCAGTACATGCTTTACAAACTCTACATGACAGATTTCCATGAGAAACTACTCTATCACCTATTTTGATATTTTTTACATCACTGCCAACTGCAGTAACTTCTCCTGCAGCATCAGTTCCAGAGATATGTGGTAATGGAATTGCCAAAGGTTTACCTCTCATCCCCCAAATATCATCATAATTAAGAGATGCCACTTTTACCTTGAAAACTACTTCATTAGATTTTGGTTTAGGGGAAGGGATATCTATAATTTTTAAGATTTTAGAAAAATCATCATCAATAGTATATTGATCATATACTAAAGCTTTCATGATTTTTTTTAAATTTTTAGTGATATATGATTTGCCAAAAACTTAGATCACAAACAATTATAATCATAGCAACAAAAATCACAACATGTCTGAAAATGCAACATTTCCAGGAGACGAAATAGCATCTATTGAAGAATATGAGGCAGGATACAACACTTTTGATGATGGGAATATGGTTAGAGCAGCAACTATAGGACAAAAAGATATTGATAAGACAACACGAATTGCCAGTGTTAAGCATCCAAAAACTCTATCAATTCCAAAAGATGGGGATATTGTTATTGGAACAGTTGCAGCAGTAATGTCATCTATGATTGCAGTATCAATGGATTACATTAATGGAAAACCCACTACATCAAAAGTAGAATGTATATGCTCAACACGAAATATTAGAATAAGAAATGTAGCATTAGTTAATGATATAGTAACATTAAAGATTCTTAGTCATCTTAATGGTACAATTCATGCAACAATCAGCGAACCCGATTTAGGAGTTTTATTTACAAAATGTAGAAAGTGTGGAGGTAAAGTTTTACCAATGCGTGATGCTATAAAATGTACAGAATGTTCATGGATTGATGAAAGAAAACTTTCATCAAACTTTGGTAAAAGTGATTTCTTCAATTTGAGAGATTAAGAAATGATACATGT
The DNA here is from genome assembly GCA_001510275.1 of Thaumarchaeota archaeon casp-thauma3. GTDB lineage: Archaea > Thermoproteota > Nitrososphaeria > Nitrososphaerales > Nitrosopumilaceae > Nitrosopumilus. The sequence goes on along the minus strand of LFEY01000021.1, from coordinate 54,054 downwards.
TTCGTTCCAAGGTGAACGAGGTGCATATAGCGAAGATGCAGCAAAACTATTTTTTAATGAAGAAATTGAAACTGTTTCTTTCGCAACATTTGCAGAAGTTTTAGAAAATACATCTAGTGATAAAACAGAATATGCAATTTTACCTGTAGAGAATTCATTGGAAGGAAGTGTTGGAGAAAGTTATGATCTGCTTTATTCTACATCTCTAAATGCAACAGGTGAAATTTATCATAGAATTGAACATTGTTTGATTGGGATTGGTAAATTAGAGGAAGTAGATACTGTGTATTCACATCCACAGGCTTTAGGTCAATGTAGAAAATTTATCGAGGAACATAACATGAAAACAATTCCTGCATATGATACAGCAGGCAGTGTAAAAATTGTCAAAGAGCTAAACAAGATAAATTGTGCATGTATAGCTAGTAAAGCAGCATCAACCATATACAATATGCCTATTATTGCTGAAAATATTGCAAATAATCTAAATAATTATACGAGATTCCTGATATTATCAAAAACAAAATCACCTGATACAGGAAATGACAAAACTTCAATTATTTTTTCTATTAAACATGAACCAGGTGCTTTACACAGGATTATAGAGAATTTTCACAAGAATAGTGTCAATCTTACAAAGATAGAATCAAGGCCAACTAAAACAAATACGTGGGAATATAATTTCTATGTAGATTTTGAAGGACATGAAAAAAATTCCCAGATCTCAGAAATGTTAGATAAAATAAAACAAGATACTCTTTTCATGAAAGTTTTAGGTTCGTATCCTTCTGCAAAACTAAGCTAAAATCCTTTGGGTTTTCGTAAAGTAAAGCCCATGCTAAATCCAATAATCACCATTCCAGATATAATCACCATAAAATCATAGGTAAACCAGATTGGATCAGAGCTTCTAATTAAAACTCCTGTTATTGATAATTCTTTGTTACCAGTATTTTGGATCTGAATTTTTGTTTCTCCATCTGCTAAATGAGTCCATTCTAATGTTACCTCATCTTTAATAGAAGTTTTTGGAATCTGTAATCCATCACTTGGACTTTCAAGTTCGATATCAAAAGTGTCACCAGTAATGGTCATAGATTGATCTATATGATTAGGAGCAGGAATGGTATAAAATGCTGAACCACCAATTTCAACAGTATGATTTTCATTAATAGTGATTGTTCCAATATGTTGAATTAAAGAAGCGCCGCCAATTGCAATAATTGCACTTCCAACTATTAATCCAATGATAGTTCTTTTTGATAACATAATTTAACGACCCACATATGCTATTTAAAAAATTAGCGAATGCTTGTTTGTATTAGAAATTATCTATGAAAATTATCTTTAGATTCGTAATTTAACTTCTAAAAATCTCTTTTTTTAATACTAAATTAGTACTAGAAATATCTTCCAAATCAGGTAATGTGTTTTTTCTACAAAAAAATAATTCAATTTGACTTATTGCATATTTTGGAATTTGAATACGTAAATAACCTACATTAAACCCAATATTTGTTAATTTTTTAAACAAACTTTTACCATACAATCTATAAAATAATGAATCACCCCCATCTTTGACTCCTTTATTATGATATTCCGGTTCTGAAAGAAAGATGTCTTTATTTCCTATAACTTTGATTTTTTCAATTGTCTGTTCTAATGAATAATTAAAAGGAACAGTCATTAAGAAATATCCTTTTGGTTTTAACACTCTGAAAATCTCTGAAAATGCATCATCATCTAACCTAATATGTTCAAAAATATCACTTGCTAGAACAAAATCAAATTTATTATCCTTAAAAAAAAGTCTCTGAAGATCTGCATATTTGTTTGGAAACATCTTCAACAGTGGAGTAAATTTACTAAATCTAGGGTTGAAGTAATCAAATTTTTCTTTTAAAATTTTTGGGTATGTACGTAACCCAGTACTTTCCAAAATTTTTAAATTTTGATTATTTTTCAACTCAAAAAGTGGTGTTTCTTTTTGCATGCAATTTGATAGTGCCCAAATAAGACCACGATCTCTGGAAATACAACCACATTTGGGACAATCTAGTGTCTCTCTATAACCTAAAATTTCATCTTTAGAGAGAACTTCCCCTAGTTCAAATTCCAATACTGCTCCACAAATGTTACATTTTGCCATAATTGTATTGATATTAGAAATTTTAACCATATGAAATTTTTCTTTATAACAAATTACAAAGATATCAGCTAAAAAATTAACTTACATCACAGAAACATCATGAGGCTCACTTTCTGTAAATCCAGCTCTTGACATTTTGATAAACTCTGCGTTATCTTGCATTTGAGAAATTGTATGTGCACCACAATAACTCAAACCAGAGCGTACACCACCTGTAAGTTGTTTTAGTATATCAGTTACAGTTCCTTTGTAAGGAACCATAGCCTCAACTCCTTCTGCAACATAGTCATTAAGATCATCATCAAGTGAAATTATGCCTGTCTCCTTTGATTTTCTACCAATTGAAGCAGCAAGAGAAGCCATTCCGCGATAAACTTTGAAACGTTTTCCATTTTTAGTTAAAACGGTACCCGGTGATTCATCAGTACCTCCAAGCATACCGCCTACCATCACAGATGAAGCACCAGCAGCCAATGCCTTTGTTGCATCACCAGAGGTTCTCGTACCACCATCAGAAATTATTGGAATGCCATGATCTTTGCCAATTTTTGCACAATCCAATACTGCAGTTAATTGTGGCACACCAGCGCCAGTAATTACTCTAGTAATACAAATTGAACCAGATCCTACACCAACTTTTATTGCATCAACTCCTGCTTTTATCAAATCTTCAGCACCTTGAGCAGTTGCAACATTACCTGCAATTAATTCACAGTCTGGAAACGCTTTTTTAATATTACGAACTGTGTTTAATGCATTTTCACTATGACCGTGTGCTATATCAACAACAAGTACATCAACTCCTGCTTCTAAAAGAGATTCACTTCTTTCTAAAAAGTCACCTTTTACACCAACTGCTGCTCCAACTAATGGCCGTCCTTTCGTATCTTTGGATGCATTTGGATAGTTTGCATTATTTGTAATATCCTTACTTGTAATCAATCCTTTGATAATTCCTGAATTATCAGTTATTGGTAATTTTTCGATTCTATGTTTGTGTAAAATTTCTTTTGCTTCATCTATGGTAACACCAAGTTTTGCAGTTACAACATCTTTTGTCATAACATCATGAATACTGCCATTTGGATCAGCAAACAGTAAATCTCTGTCAGTTACTATTCCTATCAATTTAGAATTAGAATCAACTACCAAAAGACCAGAAATTTCTTTATTCTCTGCATAATCAATAGCATCTTGAATAGATTTGTCAGAAGAAATAGAATATGGGTTTTCTATCATTACACTACCTGAACGTTTTACTTTGAGAACTTCGTTGGTTTGTTCTTGAATGGGTAAAAATCTATGAATGATTCCTATACCTCCGGCGCGAGCCATCGTCACAGCCATAAGGGACTCAGTGACAGTATCCATATTTGCACTTACAAAAGGAATGTTAATTGAGATATTTCGAGATAATTTAGTACTCAGATCGGTTTGACTTCTACTTGTAATATCGGAATATTTGGGTACGAGAAGAACATCATCAAAAGTTAATCCTTCTTTGAATTCCAATGAAACCTTGTTAAGAAAGTCAAATATTGATTATAAGCCTTTGTGTCATCTTGAGAGTTTAGAAGCTATCGTTATTGCTTCTTTAGTAGCCTCAACATTATGAGTACGAATAATGTCAGCGCCATTTATGACAGATATAGCTTCTGCAGCTATTGAGCCAAATAATCGATCAGAAGGGTTTTCTTTTCCTAAAATATTTCCTAGAAAAGATTTGTTTGAAACAGAGATTAGAATTGGATGATTCTGCTTTATAGAATTCAAGTTTTTGATTATTGATAGATCTCTTTCTACCCAATCTGATTTAATTTTTGTAAAAAATGGACCTTGTCCAGTTTTTCTAAAAAATCCAATAGCAGGATCTAATACGATTTTTTCAGATGGAATATGTGATTTTTTTGCAATTTTCAAGCTTTCCCTAAGAAGTTTTTTGGTTGTAGCTACAGGATTCCCAAAAACAGTTTTGGAATCATATGCACATAAAATTAGAGATGGAGTAAATTCTGAAATAACCTCTTGCATTTTTTTATCATACTTTAATCCAGAAATGTCATTGATTATCTCAATATCACATTCTAAAGCATCTCTAGCAACTTTGGCTCTACATGTATCAACAGAGATTGGAAGATTAGAAACATTTTGAATTATTTTGATTGCATTAAGAATTCTTTTTGATTCAACTTTTTCTGAGACTATTGTAGATAAATAAGGTGCAGTAGACATACCTCCAACATCAATGAAATCTGCTCCTTCATTTTCCATTTGTTTTACAGTATTTTTTATATGAGTTTTAGTTCTACTAACAGATTTTTTGTAAAATGATTCAGGACTGGTGTTTAAAATACCCATTATACGTACAGGATTTTTCCCACCTACTCGTACATTTCCCATTCGAGTCACATGGTTTATCAAAAACTAAGGCAATTTGAGTTATATGATAATGTCAGGTTGGAAAAAGAAATATTCAGATATTTTGAAGGAATTCAAGTATAGTGAAAAAAAGGATCAAGAATCAGCTATTCTTTTAAATTCAATTTTAAAAAAATCAGATGTTAATAAAAAAATTATCAATTTAGTAAAAGGGAAAACCGTTTTTGTGATAGGGTCTGGACCCTCATTATCAATTGCTATTCCAAAATTAAAAAATTTTAAAAAATCGATAAAAATTGCTGCAGATAGTTCACTTAAACCTCTAGTAGAAAATGGAATTATTCCAGACATTGTAGTTACGGATTTAGATGGAGATAAAAACACATTAAAAAAAATCGCAAAAACAAAATCAATATTTATTGTACATGCACACGGAGACAATATAGAAAAACTAGAATCTGCAAAAAAATTTAAAAATTGTATTGGAACAACTCAATCAAAGCCTTTTAGTAAAATCCAAAATTTCGGAGGATTTACTGATGGAGATAGAGGAGTTTTTCTAGCTAACCATTATGGCGCAAAAAAAATTATTTTATTTGGTATGGATTTTGGAAACCGAATTGGAAAATTTTCAAATACAAAAAAATCAGAAAGAAAAACAAAATTAATGAAATTAAAAAGAGGAAAATCACTTTTAGAATGGCTATCAACTATTACAAAATCTGAATTATTCACCACATCAAAACCAATTAGAGGATTTAAAAAAATATCATACAAAGATGTGGATATTATAATTACCTAGAATGCATTTAATACCCATCCCTTATTGATCAAATTATGAAATTCTCAGAGGGTCAAGTAAAAGACATTGTTGCTTTGAAGGAAAGTTTGATCGAGCAAGTTGACAAACATCACGAATCCATAGAAATGTTAGAAAAAAATATCATAATTTTGGATTCATTCTTAAAAGATTCTAGCTTTACAAAAGCTTCACAGTTAGGAACAACAAAAAAAGTAGAAATTCAAAACAAAATAGAGACTACAAAAAAACCGGAAGAAAATTCAATCCCAATTAAAAGAGCAAGTGATGGTGAAATAATTGCCAACGCGTTTGTCACATCAGAGCAAGTTTCCATTGTTTTAGATGATAAAATTGAGATTAGTGATGATACACCACCCTTCAAGTCATTCTTCATAGATAGAATTATTGGGGAAATGAAAAAGAAAGATTTTGCAGAAGCAGAAAATGGAAAAATCCAAAAAGAATCAATTATTGATTACATTATAAACAAAAATGGCTCAGACATAAGAGAAATCATTATCAAAAACTACAGGCAAAAAGAAAGAGTAAATGAACTAATCAGTACAGCAGGATGGTCACTAACACGAATGCTTGAAAATATCAAAAAGTGATGATATGGATAAAATTGTAGTTTTAGATTTTGGGTCACAGTACAGCCATTTAATTTGTAGAAGAATTAGAGAATTTTCTGTTTATGCAGAACTTGTTCCTTATGATATTAGTTATGAAGAATTGCAAAAACATAATCCAAAAGGAATAATTTTTTCAGGAGGTCCATCAAGTGTTTATAATTCAGATGCTCCAGTTCCAGAAAATAAAATCTATGAGATGAATTTACCAATACTTGGAATTTGTTATGGACATCAATTAATTGTAAACAAATACGGTGGTAAAGTAAAAAGAGCAAACAAAGAATATGGTTCATCATTACTTACAATTGATAATGATAAAGATCTTCTAAATGGTATAGGAGAATCAGTTAGAGCATGGATGAGTCATGGTGATGAAGCAGAAGAGATTCCACCAGGATTTCAAATAATAGGACATACAGAAGGTGCAAAAGCTGCTGCAATTGCATCAGAAGAAAAATCAGTCTATGGAATTCAGTTTCATCCTGAAGTAGTACATACAGAGCAAGGTACTGAAATTCTTAAGAATTTTGTTTTGAAAGTATGTGGAGCAAAACAAGATTGGACTATGGAAGGTTTTATAGAAACAGCTGTAGAAAAAATTTCAAAAATAGAAGGAAATGTACTTTGTGGAGTTAGTGGAGGTATAGATTCTACTGTAACTGCACTACTAATTCACAAAGCAATTGGAGATAATCTCAAATGTGTTTTTGTAAATAATGGTCTGTTAAGATTAAACGAAGAAACAGAAATTGAGGAAATGTTCAAAAATAATTTCAAGGTAAATTTTACAGCAGTTAATGCAGCTAATGAATTTCTTGGAAAACTCAAAGGAATAGAAGATCCTGAGAAAAAGAGAAAAATTGTAGGTGAGGAATTTATTCATGTTTTTACTGAATTTTCTGAAAAAAATGGCCCCTTCAAATGGTTAGCTCAAGGCACACTTTATCCAGATGTAATTGAAAGTGGAGTTTCAAAGGGACCAGCATCAGTAATTAAATCACATCATAATGTAGGAGGATTACCAGATTGGCTCAATTTGGAAATTTTAGAACCATTAAGAGATTTGTACAAAGATGAAGTAAGAAAGATTGCAAAAATTCTAAACGTTCCAGAAAAACTTTTCATGAGACATCCATTTCCGGGTCCAGGTTTAGCTGTTAGAATAATTGGAGAAGTTACTCCAACAAAACTGCAGATTGCCAAAATAGCAAGTAAAATTGTTGAAGATGAGTTAATGGAGGCTAATTTGTATGATAAAGTGTGGCAAGCTTATGCTTCAGTTGGAGATGATAAGGCAGTAGGAGTTGTTGGTGATGAACGAAGGTATGGGAATATAGTTATGATTAGAGTTGTAGATTCAATAGATGCAATGACTGCAGATTGGACTAGACTTCCACATGGTCTTTTAGAAAAAATGAGTAATAGAATAACAAATGAAATCGAAGATGTTACATGGGTGACTTATACTATTTCAAGTAAACCTCCTGCAACAATTGAGCCACAGTAGTGATAAATTTGGAATACGAAAAAATTTGTGATGAAATTTTAGAATGTGATAAAAAAATTAGATATGTAGGAATGTATGATTATGGTGAACTTTATGATAAGATAAGACCTGGATTAAAGAGTCATCTATCAAAAGAAGAAACTGAATTATCTTTATCTCAAGCAATTTACCGATGGTCTACACGTAAAAAAACTGCAGAAAAAATTGGAAAGCCTATTTTTGCATTAGCAAAATATGAGAAAATTTATCGGATAACTGTACCTATTGGAGGAGCAGGGTTAATTTTGATCACTACAGAATTAGATGCAGATGTAATTGAAATTGTCAATAAGATTTTAAAAATCCAAGAAAAATATTCTTGATAATTTTTGATTAGTATGGATATTCTAAATAATTAAGTAAGAAATGCTGCACCATATACGCCTGCAGAACCACCTAATTTGTTTTTCAGTATTGGAGTATCAACTAAATCTGAAAAAACTTTACTGTAAACAGATTCTTTTCCTTCAGTATACAAAAAATCAATGTTTGATAAACCACCACCTAAAACTATTACATCAGGATCCAAGATATCTATAACATTAGCAAGACCATAACCAAAATTTTCTAAAAATTCATCTTTCCATTTTTGGCCAATCTCGTTATTAATGTCAGAAAGAATTTCAGGAAGAGATTGAGATTTTCCAGTTAGTTGTGTCCATTGTTTTTCCAATGAAGGACCACTAATGTAAGTCTCTACACATCCAGTTTTACCACAATAACAAGAATTTCCATTACGATGTAAAGTATGGTGTCCCCATTCTCCCCCAATGTTAGTTCTACCAGGATAAAGTTTTCCATCAATTACAATTCCACCACCAACACCAGTACCCATAATCACACCAAAGACTGTACCAAATCCATTAGCAGCACCCATTTTAGCTTCAGCCATTACAAAACAGTTAGCATCATTTTCTATCGATATTTTTTTTCCTAGTTTATTTTCTAAATCTTCTTTTAATGATTTTCCAATCAAGCATTGTGTATTACTATTTTTAATCAATCCAGTTTGTTTAGAAATAGCACCAGGTGTACAAATACCTAAAGAAAAGTCAGAGGTGTTTGCAGAAATATCTAAGACCAAAGATGAAATAGTATTGATAATTTCTTGATAATTATTTTTTGGAGTTAGAACTCTTTTTCTCTCTAAAACATTTAGATTTTCATCAAGTAGAATAGCTTCTGTTTTTGTACCACCTAAATCTACACCAAGTTTGTTCAACAATAATTTATGAAAATTAGAAGGCTTAAATTTTAACTAAAATTATCCCATTCGAGGCATACCGCCACCTGAACCTCCAGAAATAGCGATTACATCATCTATTCTAAGAATCATACATGCTGCTTCTGTTGCAGATTTGATAATCTGTTCTTTTACTGCAAGTGGTTCAATAACATCAATTGCCATCATATCAGCAATCTTTGTGTTTCTAGCATCAATTCCAGTCCATTTTTGACCTTGGTTTTGTTTTGCTCTTAGATTAGCCATTGTATCAATTGGATCCATTCCTGCATTTTCAGCAATAGTTAATGGAATTACCTCTAATGCTTCAGCATATTTTTTAATTGCAAGTTGTTCTCTTCCATCAAAATTGTCAGCCCACTCTTTGAGTTGTGAGGCTGCAAATGCTTCTGGTGCACCACCACCTGCAACAATTTCAGGTTTTTCAATTACATCTTTTACTACCATTAGAGCATCATGAATAGAACGGTCAACTTCATCAATTACTCTTTGAGAACCGCCACGAATTAACATAGTAACTGATTGTGGATGTTTACAACCTTCTACAAATACCCATTTATCAGATTCAACTTTCTTTTGATGAACCAAATCAGAATAACCAAGATCTTTTTCTGAAAGATCATCTAAGTTACTAATTACACGCCCACCTGTGGCTTTAGAAAGTTTAGTCATATCACTTTCTTTGACACGACGAACTGCTAGAATACCATATTTTGCAAGATAGTGTTGTGCAATATCATCAATTCCTTTTTGACAAATCAAAACATTAACTCCAATATCATGCAACTTGTCAACCATTGTCTTTAACATTCGATTTTCTTCTTCTAAGAACATCTGCATTTGTGTTGGATCAGTAATTCTAATTTCTGCACTCATTTCAGTTTTTTCAATTTCTAATGCCGAATTAATTAAAGCAATTTTTGCTTTTTCAATTTTTGTAGGCATTCCACTATGAACAATTTCTTTATCTAAAACAATACCTTTTATAATTTGTGTATCTTGAATTGAAGCACCTGCTTTCTTTTCAACTTTAATATTTTCAAGATCAACAGTGTAAACTTCACCCTTCTTGGTTACAATACCAAGAATTGCATCAACTACAATTTTTGATAGAATTCCACTGTCTTCAGAAATTAGTTTTGATTGCATACTAGTTATTGCAATTTTAATAAGAGATTCTCTATCATCAGGCTTTATTTTCTTTGATAATTGTGAGTAAATTTCAAGAGTTTTTTCCGCAGCTGTCTGGTATCCATCAACAATGGTAGAAGAATGAACCTCTTGTTTGAGAAGATCTTCTGCTCTGGCTAATAATGCTCCTGCAAAGACAACAGAAGAAGTTGTACCATCACCTACTTCATTATCTACTGTTTTTGATATTTCAACTATCATTTTAGCTGCTGGATGTTGAACATCAATTTCTTTTAGAATTGTAGCACCATCATTTGTAATAGTTACATCACCTAAAGTATCAACTAACATTTTATCAAGACCACGTGGTCCAAGACTACTTCTAACTAATTCAGCGACTAATTTTGCTGCAGCAATATTGTTTTGTTGAGCATCCTTACCTTTTTGCTGTAATGCACTCTCTTTGAGAACTAAAACAGGTCCATTTGGTCCTTGTTGAATTGATGCCATTTAGATTCAGCATCAATCCATTAAATCCCCCTTTTTAACTTACTTATATGATCGGCTGGATAAAACTTCGTTTTTTCACATCAACAATTCCACCTGAAAGAATTCGAACAGATGGTAGAGCCAAGAAAGGCAAAAATAAAGGGATGAGATGAGGTCTAGTAAATTTACATCCTGAATCTACAATAGTATTATTAATTTTTTGAAAGTTTGATGAAACATTTTCAAAAGAATCTGTTGAAACAATTCCTGCAAATTGTAAAGGCAAAGAAGCTAGAATTTTGCCAGATTTAACCACAACAAGTCCACCTTGATTCTTGATAATATGATTAGAAGCAATCGCCATATCAGAATCATTTGAACCTATGACTATCAGATCATTTTCATGGAAACTCCAAGTTGAAGCAAAGGCACCAATGTCAGCTCCAAAGTTTTCTAGAAATCCAATGGTATGTCTATTTGTTCCATGAATTCTATCAAAGGCAGCAACTTTCCATATATCAGAATCTAAAGAAGCAGATACATAACCATCTTTGGAATAGAGTTCAGCTGAACCAATCTTTGTAATGATTTCAGTTTGCATGAATATAGTATTTGCAAAAACATTTTTCTTTTTTGATTTTATAAGAAAATCATTTTTTGAGAATTTCTTTAGTTTGACAGTTTTCTTAATCCAAGGTGATATTATTTTTTTCTTGATACGAGTCACCAAACTTCCATTTGAGACCACAAGTTTTCCTCCCACAAAGACTTTGTTTGGTTTGAATGATTTCAAATCATTGAAAATAAGAATATCTGCTAATTTTCCAGGTGCAATTCCACCAAGATCTTTTCCCATATTATAATAATCAAAATTATTCTTAGATGCCATAGTAATTGCATCTAATGGTTTTAGACCAAGCCTAATTGATTCTCTGATGCAATGATCAATGTGACCAAATTTTGTAATATCTAGTGGATCAAGACCATCAGAGCAAAACATTAAACGATTAAGGTATGTTCCATGAGACAAAACATGAGGGATGATTTCTTTCAAATCACGTCTTATAGAGCCCTCTCTAATCATTACCCACATTCCAAGACGTAATCTTTCTAATACTTGATCAAAATTAATTGGTTCATGACAAGAGAGTATTCCTGATGAAACGTATGCATTGAGTTTTTTTTCACTTATACCTGCAGTATGTCCATTAATTATACAATCACACTCTAACATTGTTGAAAGCGATTTCATTGTTTTAGGTTCACGTAGAATAACTTTAGTCCATGAAAAAACTTCTCCCAAGCCAAGTACATGAGGGTGTTTTATCGCAGATTTTTCTTGTGATAGAGAGAGAGTTTTACTGTTACTGAATTTTGCATCAACAGGAAGACCTCCAGGAACTACCTGAAAAATTCTTATTGGTAAATCTTCACCAAGTTTGAGAAATTCTTGAAAGCCTTTGTAACCTGCGACACTAACAATATCAATTGGATCAGAAAAAAGAGAAGTAACACCACAAAGAAGTGCCTTTTTTACAAATTCTGAGGGTAATACAAATTGATCAATATGTAAATGAGGATCTGCAAACCCAGGACTTACGTATTTGTCCTTAACATCAATGACTATAGTTTTTTTACCCAGTGTATGTCTCGCATCAGAACCAACATATGCAATTCTATCATTAATTATTGCAATCTGAATTTTTGGAATAATTTCTCTAGTATAGACTGACAGTAAATTACAATTTTTTAAAACAAGATCAGCTTTTTTGTCACCCATTGCTACAGAATTCAAGGAGAAGATCGAATTTGCCAGGCTCGAATTCACAGTTATTAATTGGATTTTGCACCTATTATAGATTCAATGCTTAAATTACCGTTGAGAAGGTTTTGTTGATATGAACATTCCCAAGGTGATCAGAAAGTATTGTGCAAAATGTAAAACACATACTGAACAAAAGGTCTCCATTTACAAGGCTGGAAAAAGACGTGGTTCTGCTAGAGGTGAACGTAGACATGCAGAACGTAAACGAGGATATGGAGGACAGAAATTTCCAAAACTAGCAAAGCCAGCCAAAGTTACAAAGAAAGTTACTCCTATTATGACATGTACTGTATGTAAAAAGAAATACAATAAACCAGGCATTAGAATTAAGAAATTTGAGTTGGTGGCAGCATGAAAAAAGATCATATTGAAATTCCAAAACCATCCAGCAAGTTTCAAAAAGTCAACTGTGATGAATGTGGTGAAATGCAAGTAGTTTATTCTCATGCATCAACACAAGTTGCCTGCAATTCTTGTGGTAACACTATTGCAGAAGCAACAGGCTCAAAAGCCAAAATAAATGGCAAAATCTTAGGCAGTGCTGAGTAAATCATAGTCTTGTTTTGTATTTAGATTAAATGCAATTCTTTTATCATCAATTATAACATAATTTTCTTCTAACTTTTCAAGTGAAAAGATTTTTTCTGAATTAATTAAAGAAATTCCAGTATAATGACATACTTGATTATTGAAATTTATAGAATAATCAGATTCAATTCTAAGAGTAGTTAAGAATTTATTTGTGATTAGAATACTAGTCCAAATATTTTGAGAGTCATAGTGATTTACAATTTTTTGTATAACTTCTTTATCTAATAATGGTAAATCGCCAGAAGTGACTAAAACTATATCATTGATAGTTTTGAGTGCTAAATTTAGATCTTCCACATAACCAATTCCAGGAGTATCAAAAATTTCAACATTATTTTCTTGCAGTAATTTCTTTGTTTTAGGGGAATGAGAACTAGTAATAGCTAAAATTTTTGAAAAACAATTTGAATTTTTTAATGAATCAACTACATGAAGTATTATGGGTTTTTTGTATTGGAGTAATAGTTTTTCATTATCTAAATTCATACGAGTACCTTTACCACCTGCCATTACAAGACCAATCATATTGATACAAATACCATCAAGGAAGATAATCTTGTAAGTTCGTTAGTAGCACCAAGAACATCACCAGTAATTCCACCAAAACTACGAGTAGAAATAGCTAGGAGAAATATCGTCAAGGCAATAGTCACACCAAGCATTACAAATCCAGTAGTTTCACCAATAACAGCAACAGGGATTATCATAATGATGAATGCAATTGAAAGTTTTCTCTTGTCTTTCATAATCTTTACAAAAGGAGAATTTGAGCCTAACGAGGCTGAATTTCCTAAACTTGCCATTAATACCATTGAGAATTTAGCCAAAATTTCACTAATCAGAATTGCCCTAAACAAATCAAATCCATTAGTAAGAGAAATGGTCATTATCAAACCAACAAGATACAAAACAATTGCAACAATTCCTGCTGAGCCAGTAGAAAGATCTTTCATTGCTTTAAGTTTTTTATCTTTATTTCCTTTTACCATAAGTCCATCTGCAAAATCAGCTAAACCATCTGCATGATGTATTCCAGTAACAATTACAATAGAAGCAACTACTAACAGACTAACTAGCAAAGGATCTAAAAAGAAAGATAGTCCAAAACCAAAAGAACCAACTAAAAGTCCAATTGCAATTCCAACGATAGGAAAAAAATACATGTATTTTGCAATATTTTCTAGGGTTGCATTTGATGATGGAAAGATTGTTAGAAAAGAAAAAACAGACCCAATTTCTTTAAGCATGAATCCACCATCCAGCTAGAGATAAAACAGTAATTATTGGAATAGTTACTATTCCAAAGAAAATAATCGAAGTGAGTTTCATCATTGTAATTGCAGAGTAGACATGTTCTTTTGTTAGAATGATTTCACCATTTCCTAATTTGTAATGGTTTAATTTTTCAAACTTTGTTTCAAGAGCTCCAGCCAATGCAGCCATAGGATATCCTGCATTATGACTTTCAGTTTTTTTACCATCACGTATCATTATCTTGTATGATTCTTTCCAATTATTTTGTAAGATTGCAGCTGAAATGATCATGATCAATCCTGTGAGTCTAGAAGGGATATAATTTAAAATGGTATCACAGGTTGCAGCAAACCATCCTACATTTTTGAAAATATCTGTCTTATACCCAATCATTGAATCTGCAGTGTTAATTACTCTGTATACAAATGCCCCAGGTAGACCAAAAATGGCATAATAAAATAGAGGTCCAGTAATTCCATCAACAGTATTTTCACTAATGCTTTCAAGTACGCCTGAAATAATGTGATTTTTGTCTAAATTCTTGGTATTTCTTTTAACAATCATGGATAGATTTGCTCGTGCAGAATCCAAATTATCTTGCTCTAGAGAATATACTACAGATAGAGCATAGCGTTCCATGCCTCGAATAGCAATAGTAGTCTTGAGAAGTATCACTCCAACTACAACTGAAATAATTATGGTTACCAAGTCAGTTGTTAATAATGAAATTCCAGTATCTAAAATTAAAAGTAATGTAACTACAACTCCTACAGTTATTGCAACTACAAAGATTCCTCCAAGTTTTTCAACATATACATTTTGGTTTTTAGCTAGTGGCGTTATCTTTGCAATTAATGTTCCAATCCATGCAGTTGGATGATATCTACTCTTAGGATCTCCAAATGCAAAGTCTAATCCTAACGCAAATGCAACAATTACAATAGACTCTAGAATCATTTTATCATCCTCTCAATTGTTTTTATATCCAGATTATTTTTTACAATTTTTGCTAGTTTGTCTAGTTCTTTATCAATTTTAGCAATATTATTTTTGGTCCAAGCAATCTCTTTTGGTTTTGCATCAAGTGAGTCCTCTTCAGGAATATTCATCTTTATCATTGGAATAGTTCCTAAAACTGGAATCTTTGTAATTTGTTTTAGTTTTCTGAATCCTGGCTTTAGTACATCAATATCTCCACGAAATTTGTTGAATACAAATCCCTTGACTAATTTTTGATATTTTTTCTCAATTAGTGCCATAGTTCCTACTAAACTTGCAAAAGATCCCCCTTTATCAATATCTGATACTAACAAAACTGATGCATTTGCTTTCTGAGCAATCTGCATATTTGCAATATCATACTTTTGTAAATTGATTTCAGCTGGTGAACCTGCTCCCTCTAAAATTACCAAATCATAGTTTTTCTTGAGTCTAGATAAAGAATCAGTTGCTGCTTTGATTCCTTTTGATTTTACAAATTTTGCATAGTACTCTTTTGCATGCATTTTCTTGTAACGCTTACCATTGAGATAGACTGTACTATAGTAATTTCCTAATGGCTTGAGCATTATCGGATTGAGATCAGGTGTAATTTGGCATCGAGCAGATATTGCCTGAATTGCTTGGGCACGAGATATCTCAAAATCAGGTGTGGCATAGCCGAAATTTGACATGTTTTGTGATTTGAATGGGGCCACACTGTAGCCCTTGTCAGTAAATATTCTGCATAATGCTGCAACTAGTGTAGTCTTACCAGCACCAGAAGTAGTTCCCTGAACCATCAAAGATTTCATACGACTGCCTCCAATGCTTGTAATAGTTTTATATTATCTTTATGAGACTTTACTGCAATTCTAATGTAATGATTGTTTAGACCACGAAAGTTTTTACAATCTCGAATCAAGATTTTGTGTTTCAGTAATTTTTTTTGGAGTTTTGTAGAGTCTTGTTTTGTTTTGATTAGAATAAAATTAGTAGAAGAGTCATGACACTCAAAGCCTTGTATATCAGTAATCTTACTTTTAAGAAAACTAGATTCTTTTTTTATTATAGATTTTGATTTTGTAAGATGTGATTTATTTTTGATTGCTATTATGCCAGCCTCTTGAGCTAAAGTATTAACACTCCAAGGAATTTTCATTTTTTGTAGAATATCTATAATTTGTTTTGAAGCTCCTGCATATCCAATTCGAATACCAGCTAGGCCAAATGATTTTGTAAGTGATCTTAATACAAATAAATTATCATATATTTTTACTAAATTTAATATAGATTGATTTGATTGTGGAACTAGTTCAATAAAGCATTCGTCAACAAATACAATACAAGATTTACGTTTAGCAGCTAATAGAATTTTGATTAGTTGTTTTTTTGATAAAATAGTTCCAGTAGGATTATTTGGATTACAAACAAAGATGCATCCATTTACAGGGATTTGAGAAATGAAAGAATCAAGATTTTCAGCAAGATTCATTGTTTTAAAAAAGGTAACTTTACAATCAGCAAGTTTTGCTGCAACCTCATATTCTCCAAATGTAGGTACAGGAATCAAAATACATTTTTTTGATAAAAACGCACTACAGAAATTATAGATTATCTCAATTGCACCATTTCCAACAATTAAGTTTGATTCTGGCAATCCAGTGTATTTTTTGAGACCATATATCAAATCACTAGAATGTGAATCAGGATAGTATTCCATTTGATTCAGTCTTTTTTTCAAGATTGATTTGACAGAGATAGGCATTCCAGCAGGACCAATGTTTGAGCTAAAATCTACAATACTAGGATCTTGATTATTTACAGAGTACCTTCCTCCGTGAGATACCGGATTATGACTTGTAATAGCATGTTTTACTTTTATTTTCACAGTACAAAATAGGAATATAGGCGATATAGTATCTTTTGGTAGTTTAAAAAACGATTATTAATTGAATGCGATTAATTATCAAATTATGGATAAGAAAAGAGTTGCAATTATTGGAGTAACAGGGGCTGTAGGACAGGAATTCGTCATATCTTTAGAGAATCACCCATGGTTTGAGGTAACTCAAATTGCTGCTTCTGAGCGTTCAGCAGGTAAGAACTATCTTGATGCAATCAAAGATGCAAGTGGGATTATTGCATGGGATGTTGGAGGAGATATTCCTGAATATATCAAATCAATGACTGTCAAAAAAATTGACGATCTTGACGTATCACAATTAGATCTAGTGTTTTCAGCAGTTGAATCAGTAGCTGCAAGAGACATTGAAACTAAAATGGCAGCAGACTTGCCAGTAATTTCAACTAGCTCTGCATATAGATATGAAGATGATGTTCCAATTCTTATTCCAGGAGTAAATGATGAACACTCTGAATTACTTGAAACTCAAAAGAAAAACCGTAACTGGAAAGGCTGGGTGGCACCACTACCAAATTGTACTACTACAGGTTTAGCAATTACACTAAAACCATTACAAGACAAATATGGTGTAAAAAAAGTTATGATGACCTCAATGCAAGCAATCTCTGGTGGTGGAAAATCAGGAGTATCTGCAATGGGAATTACGGATAATATCATACCATACATTCCAAAAGAGGAAGAGAAAGTCAAAATTGAGACAAAAAAGATCTTAGGAAAACTCAAAGACGGTAAAATTGAGGATGCAGATATCAAAATCAGTTGTACTTGTACTAGAGTTCCTGTAATTGATGGACATACTGAATCTGTCTTTGTAGAAACTTCAGAGTATGTTGATTCTGCAAAAGCCAAAGAACTTTACAACTCTTACAATCAAAATAGTTCAGTTGAAGGATTACCTTCTGCACCAAAAAAATACTATGCATTTCATGATGATCCAACAAGACCTCAACCAAGAATGGAAAGATCTGTTGGTGGTGGAATGACTACAACAATTGGAAGAGTTGAAAAAGAAGAACTGTTTGATAATGGACTCAAATACATGTTGTTCTCACACAACAAGAAAATGGGTTCAGCAAAAGGTGCAATTTTACTAGCAGAAATGCTATACAAAAAAGGCAAGATTTAGACTATTTTTTGCAATTTTTACAATAATAACTTTATAAGAACCAGAAATCTAGATCGGTTCGGGTGTTTTGAACGGTAAAAGTAGATGATTTAGATTTACAAATTTTATCAGAATTATCTAACGACGCATCAATTTCAGTTCCACGTTTATCAAAAAAAATCAATGTAAACGCATCAGTAATCTATTCAAGAATCAAAAGACTAGTCAAAAGAAAATTAATTGAACGTTTTACAATTGTTGTCAACGATGCTGAACTTGGCTATAATGTCAAAGCGTTAACTGGAATTAATATGGATACAAAAAAACGCGATCATATAATTACAGAATTATTCAAGATTAACGGAGTCCGAGAGATTGCAGAAGTTACAGGTAGATTTGACATACTGATAACTATGTATTCAAAATCATTAGATCAGATGCATAAAATGGTCTCTGAACAAATTGGCAGGATTGAAGGAGTCCAGTCTTCAGAATCGTTTATTGAAATGAAATCACGAACTAAAGTAATGCCATATATGTCATCAAAGGATAGTGAATAGTATTGCAAAAACAAAAGTCAGAATCTCGTGTTGCTGTATATTATGAATTAACAAAGCCAAAAATATGGTATTTACTAGTGTTTACTGCATTTGGTGCAGCATTAACAGCATCTAATATTTATGATATTGAAATTTCTCCAGCAACTTGGGTATTAATGTTATTTTCAGTTGCAGCAGGTTCAGCAGCTGCCAATACTTTGACAAATTATCATGATAGAGATATCGATGCAATAATGGAAAGAACAAAGGATAGACCTCTCCCATCAAAGAGAATTTATCCTGCAGTAAAAGCAAGAAATTTTGGATTAGTATTAGCAGGAATATCATTAGTTTTGGCATTTGGAATTTCGTTTACAACTACATTAGAACAAGGTGCATGGGCAACTGGATTCATTGCATTTGGATTAGTAAATAACGTTCTTGTTTACTCTTATATGTTAAAACGAACTTCAAGAACTAACATAATTTTAGGAGGATTATGTGGGGGTTCACCTCCTTTGATTGGATGGGTAGCTGTAAGTATGTCTGATTTATGGACGATGGGTCTTGCAATGGCAGGATTAGTATTTATTTGGATTCCAATGCACATTTGGGCTTTAACGTTACATTTCAAAGATGATTATAACAAAGTAAATGTTCCAATGTTAACTGCAGTTCAATCTGAAAAAACATCTGCAAGAGTTATTGCAGGCTCTACTGTTGTTATGATATTGTTTTCAATTGCACCATTCTTCATAACAACTGAAAGTGGTGAAGCGATGGTAGGGGGAATATATTTGTGGACTGCAATTACATCAGGTGCATTAATGATTGCATTATCAATATGGGTCATAATCAAGCCTATGGAGAAAGCATCATGGACTTTGTTTAAATTTTCTAGTCCCTATTTGGCAGTATTGTTTATTGCATTAATGGTAGACTCTGCATTATAAGATACTGCTATTTTCATCAAGACTGTTAAGTTCTTTAGTGATTTTAAAATGCTTTTCAACTAATGTTTCAAGCTCACTTTGTAATTCAATAGAATTCCATTTTGATCTAATCAAAGAAGATAATTTTGCAACAATACTCCACTGAAGATTATTTTGCTCATCAATTAATTCTAAAAATCGCTTTCCTTTCTCATCATTCATAATTTTTCGATATTATTCAATGATAAAAAGATAATAGAAGGTAATTATATAATTTCAAAGTTTTATTAACAAATAATGAATATTTGGTATATTGCAATGTAGTATTTCAGAATGTAAGTTAAAAGCAGTAGAAAGAGTAAAAATCAGTTTTAGAGAAACCAGAAATTTATGCAAAGAACACCATAAATTATTTAAAAATAAGGACAAAAAACATGCTCCAAATTTTAGTAAAGCGTCAAAATTTTAATTAAAAAAGATCAGGTTTTTTCAAACTTTGGAATTATTGAAAGATTTAACATCTACTATTTTCAAACTATAATATGGCTGCCAAGAAAAAGAGTGTTCATAAAAAGAAGTTAATCAAAAAAACAACTACCAAACCAAAAAAACAAGTAAAATCGTCAACAAAAAAACCAGAATTTGAAAAAGCATGGACAGAGTATAACTCTGCGTTAAATGGTTGGAAAGAATCTCTTGCACAATGGCAAAAAGCTACAAATGAAACTCTAACAGCGTATAATGATGCATGTCAAAAAGCAGTAGAATCAGATGCAGAATTATTAAAAAAAGTGAGTTCAAGTTGGGAGAGTACATGGGAAGAAATTGCTCCTGAATACATTAAACAACAAACAAAGATGATTGAAAATATTTTTAAAGAAACCAATATCGAATCAATAAAAAAATTCAATGAGCAATGGGAAACATTTCTTAAAACATCAGGGGGAGATTCAATTACGGCATACCAAGAAGCCATCAAAAGATTTAATCAAGCATGGCAATCAAAAAAGATGTAATTCTGTAAATTAGACTAAAAAAATAAGATTATAATTGGTTTGAAAGTACCATAATTAGATGGAAATCACTATAGAGCCATGGAAAAAATTGATTATTCATGAAGTAATTGAATACAAATTTGAGGATTGGGTAAAACAAATAGCATTTAGTACAAAATCCTCAGGCGGAGGAATTCCCACAATGCAATGGACAAATGGAATTGTATTTTCACCAGCAAACTTCCCAACAACAAATATTACAGTTGAAGAGCAATTAAAAGGAACTCTACATTGGTCATCAGTATCTTTTGCAATAAAAGAAAAGTTTGAAAAACAAATCGTAAAGGAAAATGCAACCATTAATCTAGTTGATGTCAGTGTAAATGAAATTTTCAAAGAATTATCAACAAGTTTGAAGGCACAATCAAAATATAGAACTTGTGAATCTAGTAAAGATTAATGAATATTGAAAAAACGATAAAGGACTGTGAAATATATCTAAAACAGATTAAACAATACGATCCTGATCCTTACTATGTAAATTATTTTTTTAATAAATACATAAATTCTGTAAATGATACATTTGATGGAATTTTTGAGGAGGGAAATAGAGATTTTGGATTATTTATTTCAGAAAAAATTTCAGAAAAAAAATTCGAAGAAAAAGCAAAGAAGAAGAATGATCAAAATGCGATAAAGTTTTCAGAATGGTATTTAATAAAATACAATCAAGAACATGAAAATCCATATCCAAATTTCATTAAAAAAATATGTCAATTCAAAAACAAATTTGAAAAATTACCTAAAATTAAAATCATGATCAGAGCATCAGATAGATACAAAGATGATGTGTATCAACAGATCAAAGTAAATTTGAGTCATGAAAAATTACGTTCAAAAGAAGAATTAGATATTGAAATCAAAAGACAATTACCAACATTTTTAGAAATCATAAATCATAAAAGAAGTAAAAATAACGAGCCCAAAGTAAAAGAAACCCAGGTAATTGCATCCACATTTCTAGATATTGAAGAATACAAAGATATTGAAATTACGTATGCATCTGAAATTTACATTCCAGTTATGAAACGATTAGTTGAAGAATCAAGGAAAAAAATTAAAGAATTAACTACGTGGAATTAGTTTTAAAAATTAATTTAAAACCCAAAGATAGAATGTTCATTTTTAATTTTAATAATCGGTAAATATGAAAATCCATGATCAAAATTATTAGAAAATTCAGGATCTTGCCCTTGACTTCCCCTATACTTCATAAAATGTTTAGCAGGTTCAGAATCTAATTTAACATAATTGAAATTATAGATTACTTCATCCATTTCTAATGAGGTAAGGTATCCCACTACCCAAGAATTTTTGTGAGGTAACGCATATAGAGTAAGATTTTGTTCATCTGGAAACTCAGGGTTATATGTTAATCGTGCTAAACTTCCCAAATCTTTAACTTGAATTGGATGAAATTGATCAGAAATTTTTTCATTTTTCACAGACAGTGAGGAAATTTTTGATTCCATATGTACAATAGGTGCATAATTTGAAATGTCTTTTGTAGATTCTACAATATCACAAATCTCTTTTCCTGCATTGACTTGGTATGAAATATACCTACCAGATTTTGGCATTTGGGTATACAGAATCAATAAAGTATTTGCAAGAGTTAAACTAGTTGAAATAATTCTTGCTCCATCAAATTCTTGAGAGTATACTCTTTGTGGATATTCTCTAAATGCACAAGCATATCTTGCTAAATCATCAAAACTAGATAATTCAACAAAGCATTCATTCTGAGTGATTGTCATCAAAAAAATAGTAGATAACCCAAGGTTTTATTCTTTCGAAAATTATTATGGTCTTGGCCACATAGTATTCCAAGTTTCAGCAAATTTTTTCATCATTTCGCCATAAGCGTTCATCTGTTCTAATCCAGATGAGCTTAGAGTCTTTTGCCAATTTTCAGCAAATTGTTTGAAAACAGAAGCATTCGAATCATTAAGAGCTTTTTGCCAATTTTCACTAATTTCTTTGAAGGAATTCATTCCTACATCAGTCATAGCTTTTTGCCAATTTTCTCCAAATGATTTCATGGTTTCAGCACTAGATTCAACAGTTGCTTTTTCCCAGACTTCATTGAATTTAGATTGCATATCATTACTTGCATTCTGAATTTGCTCAAAAAGGGATTTCCAGCTTTCAAGAGATTTTGTATACTCTCCCCATAATGAATCCCACTCGTTGTTTTTTCCTTGTTCAGACATTAACTAAAGATAGTTTTCGTTATTCTTAAGTGGATCCATAAAATCAGGGAGGATTAGGTTTGACGATTTTTTAATCGTTTTTCCATTCTAGATTTACCTTCTTCAAACTTGATTCTATCTTCATCTGTTTTAAGAGCTAATCTAGGTACATGCATTGGTTTTCCATTTTTATCAAGAGCTACAAACGTAACAAAAGCAGTTCCAGTAATTGTCCTTATTCCAGTTACAATATCTTCAGCTTCAGATTTAACTTCAATTTCCATTGACGAGTTATGTACATAATTTATTCTTGCATTTAGTTTGAGAACATTACCTACAAAAACAGGTTTTAGAAAATTAACACTATCCATAGATACAGTTACTGCATTTGACTGAGAATGTCGTTGGGCTACAATTCCTGCAACCATATCAATATGTTTTAAAATTTCACCGCCAAACACATTTCCTGCTGGATTTGCATCTGAAGGAAACATCCTAACAATTACTTCTGCATGTGATTCAGAAGGGCTTTTCTCATTAGGGGGATTTTCTGATGACATTTTCAATCTCTTAATAGTTTCTTAATTCATCCAATTTAATTTAATGAGTCAGCTTTATCATTTGAAATATTTCTCTAGTTTAATTTTACCAATTTTTGGTATTTTTGCCAATTCAAATCCATCTGGACGTTTTGAAAGAGATCTGGTTGCATCAATACCCATTTTGGCAGTTCGTAATTTCTGTTGATTACTAGAAGGGTCAAGACTGGAGCCACGAACATTTTTGAGAATAATCAGATCTTTATCCGCTTGAAATCTTGTAGCCATTGCATATTCTACTGATTCAGCACTATTAGGATCAATATCTTCATCAACTACAATTACTTGTTTTAGGGAACGATGAGAATCAAATGTTTTTTTAATTATTTTTTTAGGATCAGATTCATTTTTCTTTTTAATTTGTACAACAGCATGTAGCCAATTGCATCCACCATTAGTCATTGATACTTGTAGTGTTTGAGAATAACTTTTCTTTAATTCTCCATTTAACTTGGATTCAATTGGCATTCCCATTAGTAATCTATGTTCTGAATAACCAGATAAAACATCATGAAAAATTGGATTATTCCTGAAATAGAGATTTTCAAGTTCAAAAATAGGTTGAGGTCTTTTATGATCATATGTTTGAAGCATTTCAACCATCCATTCAAGATGAGTTTTATCACGAAGAATTTTTCCTTCCATAACAATTTCAGAATCAGATGGCACATTCAATCCTGAAGAAGAAAGTTTTGCCAAAGTTAGTTTTCCTCCCAAAAGAGCATTTGCAATATCAATTTCATCTTTTCCCCATTCTGCTTGATATGCACCTGCAATTGAAATTGCGGGGTGAACTCCTACAGTTATTGCAATTTTTAGATCTTCACCATGTTTTTTAGCATCAACAAAACATCTGTGTAAATGACGTCCTTCTACCATTCTTATGGAAAAATGAGTTTTATCAATTGGCATTAATCTGTGAAAAGAAGAATTTTGTTTTCCAGTTTCAGGATTTTTTGCATAAGCAATAGAAGATGTGATAAATGGTCCAGATTCCTTTTCAAAATGAGTTACAATAGGCATGGATAATAGATTTTTTGACCTGTTTTCCATGAATTTTCCAGAAGAGACAATTTTTGGCCGTTTAGCTTTTTTGATTGCTGAAATAACTTTTTCATGAATGTTATCTTCGGTTCCTCCAACTGCCATAGCAAATCTCTTTCTAGTTCCCACTAAATTAGAAACTAAACGAAAATTACTTTCTTTGATATTTTCAAATAAAACAGCATATGAACCGTCAACTTTTGCGGTAATTCCAGCAATTTCAAATTTTGTAGAAACTTTTGTTTTTACTGTTTTAAGATCTTTATTTTTTTTGATTTTAGAAATAAAATTTCTTAAATCAGTCACTTTCTATCATCTCCATTATCTCAGACATTAAGGCTTTTGCAGTATTAGGTTCTAATTCTTTTTGAATAAAGGTAGAAACTAAAACAATACCTCTTATTCTAGTACTAATTCTTTCAGCAATGAGTTTTAGAAAAAGAGATTCAGTCCTCGATGGGATAATAGTTGTTGTAATTGGAGTTGGTCCAGTTGCTAAAGAAACAACCATAGAGCCAATTTTGTTAATTCCTTCTGTTACAGAAACAAAATATCCATTTTCAAATTTTTGAATTTGTAAAGAAAAAGTTCGTCTCTCCAAATTTATGATTTTTTGTGAAAATCCATTTGGAGAGAGCAATGAGCTATGAACAAATCTTATGCTTTTATTGCTATTGTTTCACTTTCTTGGGAGGTTTCGATATTTGGATTTTTCTTGCAGTTGTTTTCGTGTTTATCTGCATAAACAAACAGTTTTTCACAAAATCGGCATGGAGTCTTTTCTTTAGCTTTTATTGCTAGTTTAGATTTTTTTGTTTTAATTTTTGATTTTGCTGCTACTTTAACTTCAATCTCTTCTGATTGATTATTTGCAACTGCTTTAGCTTCAATAGAATCAGCCTCAACCCTAGCACGTAATTTTGCTTTGTATTTTAGATTACGTGGTTTTGTTCTTAATCTATATCCACAACACGGACACCAAAGTCCTTCCCATTTGATGAAAATTTCACAAATTTGGCATCGACGTTGTCCAGAGGCGTATCTTCCTGTTCCAACAGGCTTTTGAGCCTTGTATCTAACACAAATTCCTTTACATGTCATCTTGGTAATTTGTTATAGAATTCACAACTATATAAGAATGGATCGATAAAATTTATTAAAAAAATCAAAAAACATGAAAATATTTTGAATTATTTTGCGATCAAAGTTATTAGTTTCAAAAAAAACGATCAAATCTTCAATAAATATGTATAGCTTATTTTCAAATCATATTTTTTCAAAAAATAACATGTACCAATATAGTTGTTTAACTAAAAATTTCATTTTTTTTCAAAAAAACAAAGAAAATTTAAGATGTGTTCATACTTTCATCATTGTACCAGTAAAGTGAGGGTAAAAAAGTAGTAAATTGGTGTTATTTTCAAAAATTTTTAATTTTTGGACTAGTCTAGAAATTCCTCTAACCTCAGTAATTCTATTTTATTTTTTGGTATCTTTCTGTGTATTCTCTGTTATCTTTTTCAATTCAGAAAGAATCAGAACTAGTATTTCCTTTTCACTTAACTTCAAAAGTTCCACTGTATCTTCTTCTGTGAATTTAATATCTTCATTTATTTTTGCATATGTACTAAGATCAACCATCATCACAATAAGATTATAATCGTTGATTAAACTTTTCCATGGAAATTATTGATTTTTGTATAGGTAAAAGTGAAGAATTTTCAATCTAGTGTCTTTTCAAAGGAATTTGATTAGATCATTTATGGAAAACAAGAATTTGACGAAATTTGGATTCTGTCTTTCTAGATCCTTAGAGTATAGAAATTCATCAAGGCACTATTATCGATTTCATCATATTGCCTTACATTTTAGCGAAAAATGTAATGAGTTAGTTTGAGAGTTTAGAATCTAAGGTTTAGGTTTTATTTACCAATCATCTTTCAACATATTATCAATATTTTACAAGATTAAATATGTGGTTTAGTATTATGCTTTCAAAACAGTTGATACAACGTCTTTTACTGCTTTATCAAAATTAGCATCAATACTTGACTGAATTTCAGATAATTTAGATTCACCCTCTTGAGTAATTTTTGCAGATTCTGCAGTTGCCTTTTCTTTTGATGCATTAATGATAATTTCAGCCTCTTTTGTAGCCATTTCTCGAGTTTTTTCTAACAAGACATCAATTTCGGTTTGTGCCTTTACAACAAGTTGTTTTTTCATATCAGATACTTTGCTGTTAAGTGAATCTAGATCATCTTCTAAGGCATTCAAAGACTTGATTATTCCAGTAACTTTAGATTCGGCCATGCTACTCATTATATCCAAAATTCAACAATTCCATTACTTAAATCATTCATTTTTAATCAGTTTTTAGGCACAAAAATGGCAAAAATTAAGACATTATCCAGTGGTTAAAAGCAATATTGCTCTTGCAAGATCGCCTTTAGCTTCTTCTAAAGCATTTTTAGCCTTTTCTTCATCAACTCCAGCTTGTTGGCTGACTAATTGAATATCCTCTTCTGAGAAAATTGGAACTTCTAATTCTCTTTCCTCATAACTGTCTGCAGTTACTGTAAAAATAGAACTATCTTTTGCTTTCATTTCAGTGACGGATGGTTTGGTAACAATAATCTCTTTTTTGTCTGTCTTAATTATTACCTCTTGAACATTTGGGAGTTCATTCATATCAAGACCCATTTTGTCCATCATTCTTCGCATTTCGCGATTTCCTCCTCGCATCATGATTTTATTTCCTCGTTACGACTTTTTAAACTATCTCTAACCTTAATTGCTACACCCCTATCAAAATCTAAAATCATCTCACATGATAGAACAGCCTTGCCAACTGCAATGACTTTATTTTTGAATAATACTGGAGTGTCAGCAGAAATACGCACTTTTTTTCCACACCATACTACATGTTTACAAAATACAGATCTTCCTTCCATAACAAATGGGGCAGCATCTTTATTTATCTCAATACAGTTTTCTCGAAATGGTTTACTTTTCAGTAAAATTTGAGCAAAATAAGGACTAATTGCTAAACCACCATCAATTCTCAAAGTGCATAATAATTTTCCTTTATGTGAAACAGTCCTTATTCTTCCTGTCTTTCGTGAAAAGACCATTTCAACACCTTTTGGTAAATATTTGGATACACCATTTCCAAATAATGCATCCAGTGAATGCTGAAGCTTTAGAATTTGGTCCATATGTGTAGGCAATCTTTTCTAAATATTAGTTCAATGTTAAACCATAGTAGAAGTATTAAACAATAGTAGAAATCTCAAACTATATAGACTGGTTTTTTTTCTTTAGATTATGGAAGAACATGGGGAAACAAGGAAAATTCAATTTACAGGAAAATCATCATACATAATTTCATTGCCAAAACAATGGATAACAGAATTGGGTCTAAAACAAGGAGACCAAATCAGAATAGTTAGAAAAGGATCATCAACATTAGAACTTTATCCACCAAAATTTGAATCTCGTACCCAAAAAAAAGAAGATGCGACAATAGAGATTGATGGTGAAGAAGAAGGATCTTCTATTGTTAGAAAATTAATTTCTTTGTATTTTTTGGGATTCAAAACGATTAATGTTAAACCAAAAAATGGTAGATTAAGTCCAAATCAAAGAAACACTGTAAAAGGGGCCGTTAAGCGAATGTTGATGGGTTCTGAAATTATTTCTGATTCAAGTGGAGAAATTACAGTACAGGTTCTTGTCAATTTACTAGAATTATCAGTTGATGGGGCATTCAAAAGAATGATTCACTTAGCTAAATCAATGTCTAGTGATGCAATTTTAGCAGTAAAGGAGAATAATTTAGAGTTGGCTCAAGAAGTAATCAATACTGATGATGAGGTAGACAAGTTTGGATTTTACATTATTCGTCAATTAAAGATAGCAATACAAAATGAACATATGCTAAAAGAAATGGGTTTTAGAAATGCTAGAAATTGCCTTGGATATAGGCTAGTTGTAAAAAATATAGAGAGAACAGGAGATCATGCAGCATTTATTGCAAAAGATCTTCTAGAGTTCAAAAAATCAGTCAAAAAAGAGATTTTAGAAAAACTGCAGGATATGAATGAGTTTTGTCTATCGGTTTTAGATGATTCATGTCTGGCACTATTCAAAGAAGATTATGCACAAGCAGAAAAAACCATTAAAAAAACAAATGAAATTGTCAAGTATGAGAAAAGAGTTAGAGATGCTTCAAAATCACTAAAAGATGATGAGGAAATTTACAGAGTTAGAAGAATGAGTGAAAATATTAGAAGGATTTCTGAGTATGCTAGTGACATAGCAGAAATTGTATTGAATATGAATATAGAAAAAACATTAAAAAAAGCTGTATAATTTATCAAAAACAGGTAGAATCTTTAACGTGAATTATACTAAAAATATTGAATTAGAATGAAGTCGGCAATTTTAATCACATATAATAGAGAGGATGCAATTAATGAGGCCAAAGGATTATGCGATGCTGCAGGATATGAGGTAGTTCATACAATTACACAAAATTTTCTACAAAAACCAAAATACGGAATTAGTGGTGGAGCTTTAGAAAAACTGGAAGAATTATCAGAAAAACTTAGACCAGATGTAATTGTATTTGATGAAATTTTAAAACCACATCAAAACTATAGCCTAGCATCAGTTTTACATAGAGAAGTTTTAGATAGAGAGGGATTAATTCTTGAAATTTTTGAAAGTAGGGCATCAAGTGCAGAATCAAAATTGCAAGTAAAATTAGCGCAATTAAGATATGAGATGGTTCGAGCAAAAGAAAAAGTTCGCCTTTCAAGCATGGGTGAGCAACCAGGGTTTATGGGAATAGGAAAATTTGAGATTGATGTTTACTATAATGATATCAAACACAGAATGCAGACAGTAAGATCTAAACTTGAAAAGGCTGGAAAACAAAGGGATCTTCATAGACAAGGAAGAAAGAGGATGGGATTCAAGACAATCTCACTAGCAGGATATACGTCTTCAGGGAAAACAACGTTGTTTAACAAAACAACAGGAGAAGCAAAAACTCAGAGTAAAGAACTCTTTACAACCCTCACTACAACTATACGAAGATTAATAATTAATCAAGAGCCATTCTTAATCTCAGATACAGTTGGCTTTATCAGCAAATTGCCGGCATATATGATAGATGCATTCAAATCAACTTTAGAAGAATTAGTACATACAGATATCATTATTTTAGTAATTGACATTAATGATTCAGTGTTTGAATTAAAAAAGAAGTTTTCAAGTTGTATGAGAACATTAAGTGAATTAGGAGTAGAAAAAGACAAGGTAGTATATGCATTTAACAAAACAGATTTGCAAAAAAAAGAAGAGATTCAACGAAAAATTGATTTTCTTAATTTGACTGAAAATGAAAAGGTGATTTCAGTTTCTGCAAAAACAGGTGAAAATATTAAGGAATTAAAAGAATTAATCAAAGATGTTATAGAAAGTCAAAATTCACAGAAATTCAATAGAAATTCTTTGGAAGGAGTTGCAGAATCATTTGGTAATTGAGGTAGTTAGAATAGGACAACGTCTTGTAAGAGATGATAGAGTTACAACGCATGTTGCACTAGTTTCAAGGGCATTTGGAGTGGAGAGAATTTTCATGACTGAAATTAATCCTGAAATTAAAGATACTCTAGAAAAGATCAATAAAACCTGGGGAGGGAATTTTGTGATTGAATTTATTGATAAATGGAAATCCATTGTAAAAAAGAAAAAGGAAGAAAACTTTAGAGTTGTACATCTTACAATGTATGGAGAAAGCATTAATGATGTACAAGACAAGCTTCGAAAAGAAGAAAATCTATTAGTTGTTGTAGGTGCTGAAAAAGTCCCAAGAGAAATTTATGAACTAGCAGACTATAATGTAGGAGTTGGGAATCAACCTCACTCAGAGATCAGTGCGTTGGCAATACTTTTAGATCGTATCCAAAAAGGCGAACAATTTGAGAAGGTATTTCCAGATGCGAGAAGGAAGATCATACCGACAAAAAAGGGTAAAAATGTGCAAGTAAAAGAAACAAGAGATTAATAATAGAAAATTGGGATGGAACAGAGTTGGTAGACAAGTATGAAGACCCTTTTGTTAGAATTGCTTCAATGATTGGAGGAAATGAATACCTCAAAGTAGCAAGATCTTTGCTAAAAGCAGAAGATGCAACCGACGAAGAAATTGCAAGTTCTACAGGACTTAGAATCAACATGGTAAGAAAAGTATTGTATGATTTATTTGGAAAATCACTCATTACTGGAATTAGAGTAAAAGATGAAAGAAAAGGCTGGTTTGTATACAGATGGAGAACCCGAAGAGAAGAAGTTGAACATTTTATCGAGAATCAAAAAAAGAAAATTACAGAAAGATTGCAACAAAGATTAGATTATGAAAATGCTTCTGACTTTTATCATTGTGGTAATGAAGATTGTCCAAGAGTGACCTTTGAAAATGCGCTTGATGGTATGTTCAAATGTCCAACATGTGGAAATGTTCTAAATCTAAAAAAGAATGACAAATCCAAAAAAGCATATTCAAAGAAAATTGATGAAATGAAAAAGGATATGCAGCAAATATTCTAATTAGATCTGAAAACAAGTTACTGAATTAAATAGGAGAAATAGGTGGGTATATCCTTGAACCAAATCACTACGACAAATCCAGCTACAGGTGAAGAAATTGCAACATTTTCTGCAATGGATAAAAATCAAGTATTTGATCTAGTAGGAAAAGCAAAAAGAGCATATCCAGAATGGAAGAAAGATTATGAAAAACGTAGAAGCTATATTTACAATTTAGTAGAACATCTTAAGAAAAACAAAACAAAACTTGCAAAAGTTGCAACAACTGAAATGGGTAAACCACTCAAAGAATCAATTGGAGAAGTTGAAAAATGTGCTTGGGCATTAGAATTTTATGCGGATCATGGTGATAGTTTTCTTTCTGATGAAGTATTAAATACAGATGCGAGAAAAAGTTTTCTATCTTTTGAACCATTAGGAGTAATTGGTTCTATCATGCCTTGGAATTTTCCTTATTGGCAAGCACTAAGATTTGCAGCTCCATGTTTAATGGCAGGAAATGTAATTGTGATGAAACCATCCAGGATAACAATGCAATCAGGAATTGAAATTGAAAAAGCATTTACTGAATCAGGCATACCTGATGGAATTTTTCAGACAGTGGTAGGAAGCGTAGATTCAGCAAACCACCTAATTGATTCTGATGTTAATGCTGTAACCTTTACTGGAAGTACAAGTGCAGGAGCAAAAGTAGGTGAAAGAGCTGCAAAGAATTTGAAAAAATGTGTATTAGAGTTAGGTGGAAGTGATCCCTTCATAGTATTAGATGATGCGATTATTGAAAAAGCAGCAGAAGGAGCAGTAAAGGGTAGATTCATCAATTGTGGTCAAAGTTGTGTTGCTTCAAAAAGATTTTTTGTTGGAAAAAATATTGCAAAAGATTTCACTGAATTATTTATCAAAAAAGCATCACAACTCAAAATTGGAGATCCTACATCTATGGAAACAGATATTGGGCCAATTTCAAACAAAGAAGGACTAGAAACAATTTCTGGAATTGTAGAAGATGCAAAAGAAAAAGGTGCTGAAGTTCTTTTGGGAGGTTCTGAGATTGAAGGTAAAGGATTTTTCTATAAACCAACAATTCTTACAAATATTAAACCAGATATGAGAATTGCAAAAGAAGAAACATTCGGACCAGTAGCACCAATTACAATAGTAGAGAATGAAAGTGAGGCAATCAAATTAGCTAATGATAGTGAATTTGGTTTAGGTGCAAGTATTTGGACACAAGATCTTGCAAAAGCAGATAAAATGTCCAGACGAATTGAATCAGGAATTGTAAGTGTTAATAATGTAGTAATTTCAGATCCTAGAATTCCATTTGGAGGAATAAAACACAGTGGATTTGGCAGAGAATTATCAAGATATGGAATGTTAGAATTTGTAAACTTAAAATCAGTTAGATTTTACGATAATCTTACACATCATCACTACGTAGAATAGATTTTTCACAAGTGAAAATTAGAGAATTCCTCAAGTATTATTTTTACATAATATGTAATGACGAGGACACTCGATGACATTAGTTTAGGGAGTGAAGATCAGTGAGATTTTGGGAACGCCTTGAGCTTTGAAATGCATTTAGAGTTCATGATTCCTGCTATACAAGGTCCTCGTCAGATGCATCATCTTCTAAATCATCATCACATTCTTCTAACTCAACATGTGTGGGATTTCCATCATCACCAAAATAGATCTCAATACAGATATTGGTAGCCAAAGTAGAGGCCAAAGTTTCAGCTAATTCCTTTGGAAAATTGTTTAATCTACTAGGATCTGAAGAATATCTATATTCAGTAATTTTGTCTTCATGGTAGAAATCTACCTCAATATCACCATTAGTAAATTTTCTAACTCCCATTACTTGACCAAATAAGCTATAAGACAAATCTAATTTCCTTGATGAGATACATCTCTTGTAAGATTTTCAGCTAATTGTTCATAATGTTCTCTTGGTTTTCCCAAATCTTTGAGTTTTGATTCCTCAATTTCATTAAGTTCTTTATCGACTTTTTCGGAAACATATTGCAATCGTGCTTCTGCCATCATGAATAATTTATTATTTTCTTTCCAGAGATGTTCTGCAACATGTTCAACGTATTGTTGCATATCACTAATCAATTTTGTAGAATCTCCTGATAAAAGATATTCTTTAGCAGACCCTTCCATTTGAGTTCCAATTTCTCTTGTACGTTGATGATCAATTAACATCATTGCAATAGGTCCCATATTACTGGGCATTCCAGCTTGTTCTAATGCAGGAAACAATGATTTTTCTTCTTTACTGTGATGACAAACATCTGTAAAGTTTTTTGAAAAATCAATTACTGGAAGTAAAATTGATTCAGGAATTTGTTTACCATCATTTAGCAATTGAATAGTAGATTCCATTGCTTTGATGACTTTTTCTATCAAGTCATGATCTCGTCTTAATGATGTAGTTGACATAGTAATTTTAGAAAAAACCTAATATCTATACCTTATTCATTTTAAGATAAATAATTAAAAGATAGAAATTAGTTAACGGATTTTCATTAACCAGTAGATTTAACGGTTAGAAAGGCTTTTTGATTTTACAAATGTCCAAATTCTTTTAGTCATTTCACTTGGTGCAATTGGTTTGTTTCCAAATACTTGCTCTACAGTTTCTTCACGACCTGCAAAATTTATTGCATATCCACCAAATGCGGGTTTTTTTGATTTAGCTTTCTTTTTTGTAGTAGCTTTCTTTTTTGATACAACCCTCTTTTTTGTTGTAGCCTTCTTTTTTGTTGTAGTTTTTCTTTTTGTTGCTTTCTTTTTTACTGCCAATTTCTTGTAATTTTATTTCAAATTAGGTATATAACTTACACCTTGACATAATACAAAACAAGGTGATTTTTGAGCCTCTTAATAGACTTGAGGTGAAGATTAGGTGAATTTGAAATTTTATCAAAACCTTGCCCACGAACAAAAGAAATTGCATTGTTTCCTCCAATTAAAAATGGTGATAAAGTAATAATCAATTCATCGAAAAGATTTTGTTTAATAAATTCCCAGTTTACAGTTCCACCACCTTCAACAAGAATCGTATTAATTTTTTTATCTGAAAGTTTTTTCAGTAATGATTTAATATTTACAGAATTTTCTCCAGTAACAATTACTTCCACAGGAAATCTGTGTAGTTTATTAAAATTGGATTTACTAATTTTCTTTGATACAGCTATTATTGTTGGAATTTCATTACTTGTTTGTAGAATTTTTGAGTTTTTAGGTATACTACCTTTAGAATCTAAAATTATCCTAATTGGATTTTTCCCTCTAGTGTGTCGTACAGTTAACAAAGGATTATCTCGTAAAACTGTATTTTTTCCAACAAGAATTGCATCCACATTAGATCTTAGTTTATGAAGTCTTACACTATCTTGTTTAGAAGATAGTTTTGAATCACCTTTTTTAGTAGCAATTTTTCCATCAATGGATATTGCTGCACTCATAATTACATAAGGTTTAGATTTTTCCATGTACAATTTTACCTCCAATCATTACTGCTTTAATTGTAGATTCTGATGCTCGATGAACAATTGATGCATATGGATTGTGCATTGGTTCTAAATCTAATGCATGTTTGTCAAGAAAAATACAATCAGCAATTTTTCCAATTTCAATTACTCCAATGTCTTTTTTTAAAATTTTTCCTCCATTTACTGTAGCCATTTTAAGAATTTCTTTAGGATCGATTCTTTTTTTGTGAAGCCCCATAGTTACTTTCCAAAGAAAATCCATCTCTCTAAACATGTCAGGAGAATTTATCATTATATTATCTGTGCCTAAAGCTATCGTACATCCTGCCTTTTTCATCAATTCTATGTCCGGGATTCCCTCAGCTAGTGACGAATTGGCTCTTGGACAGATTACAATTCCTCTAGTTTTCTTTGCAACAGTAGAAAGATCATTTTTTGAAGCATAAGTCATGTGAACTAAAAAATGAGGTTTTAGAGATAAAGCTCGAATTGTTTCAGATTTTCCAGTAATTTTCTTTGAGACAGAAACACTTTGTTTAGTTTCAGAAGAATGTATGGCTCTAAGTTTTGTCGTTTTTGAATAATAATTTAGTACTGATGTGCTATTTTCATTTGCACCACTTATACCAATTCCATCACATTTTTTGAGGAGTGTAGTAAGATCTTCAATTTTTTCTTTAGGAAAAGATAGATTTTGTTTGATTTCAGTGGAGCCTTGATAAAATTCAATTCTACCTAGAATAATTGAACGTAAAGGAATATCAGATAATACTTTTTTGAGTAAAATAACCCCATCTAATCCACCTTCTCTAAAATCAACAAATGTAGTGATCCCTTTTCGAATCATTGAATGACATGTATTTTTCATAAAATTGGCTAAATTTTCTTGAGAAGTATTTTTAAGAATTTTTGCTTTGGCTCCAAATACAGGATGAATTTTTTTATCAACAGAATTATCTAGTGTAACATCTTTTCCAATGGAATCACCTATGTGTGTATGAGCATTAATGAATCCAGGAATTAATAGAAGACCTTCGCAGTCTATAGATTCTTCTTTAACATTTGAATTAATTTTTGGTTGAATTTTTCTGAATATTTTATTCTGAATTTTGATATCAGTGTTTAAAACAAAATCTAATTCTTGACCTGATAATATACTTAGATTTTTCATTAACATGATAATTCATAAACTTCAGGTTTTTCTTTTCCTGAATCTCGAATTTCTCTTATAGTATCAAGAGATTTTGTGGCTAGCTTTACAGCTTCTCTAGCATTGTGCCCGTTTCCAATTCCACAATTCAAAGAAATTTTATTATCACTTTTAATCATATTAATAAAATTCTGTACAGAATTTTTTGCATCTTTACTTGCAATAACCATAAAATTATCACCACCCATAAAAAATGTAAGAGAATTTTTTTCCAGAAAAAATTTTGACATCTTTGAATATAATTCAAAAATTATTGATGAAATCTCGTAAGGAGAATTAGTTTTACTACTTGAAGTAAGATTGTCTATATCTAAATGCATAATTGAAACTTCTGATTCAGATTTACCATTAACAAAACCAAAAATATTGTATTCTTTGTTTAATATGGTTTCATTTTCCTTTCCTTCATGTGCTTTCAAGTTTGCTTCAAATGGAGATTTACCATAACCAATTGAAATGGTTAAACGTATATCAAATAATTTTTCAAGTGCTTTTTGGATTTGAATATGATCATCTAACTCAAGTCCATTTGACACAACAAAAAATTCATCTGCTCTATTAAGAAAAACTAGACAATTTTTTTCAGAAAATAGTTTTTGTACTTCTTTGTAAAGTGATGCTTGAAGCATTTGGAGTTCATGTTCTCTGTCACTTCCCAATGTTAATGTCCAATGACCATATCCAGTAATTTTCAAGATGCTAAGTTGAATCATTTTTGAATCCTCTGTAGTTCTTCAGAGATTTTTACAACGGCTTCGACTGCACGTTCTGCAACAGGTCTTATTCGTGCATAAGCATGTCTTTCCTGCATTCCAGGACCAGATATGCCTAGAGAAACAGGTTTTTGATATTTTATGGACAAATCAGCAAGACATTTTGTAGCAGCATGAGAGATTACTTCATCATGTTTTGTTTGGCCTTTAATTATAGCACCTAAAGTAACTACGCCATCAACATCTTTTTTCTTCAATAATGCATCTACAATAATAGGCATATCAAAAGCACCAGGAACTTTACATGTATAAGTTATTTTTAGTTTCATCAAGTTTGCTTTTTCTTGAGCTACAGAAAGCATTCTAGATGTCACTTCTTCATTGAATTCCGAAACTACTACAGCAATATTCAAAACTAATTCACCTTGGCGTATTCTAAAAGTTCTTTTCCATCAATTAATGGAATTCCATTTTGTTTTGCAAATTTTTCAGCTTTATCTACAGATAATGCAGAATATGTTTCAGCATCCATCATTTCACAAATTGCAGTAACTGGGGTTAATCCTGCAACTTGAGCTAAATAAACAGACATTTCAGTATGTCCTTGACGTGCAGCTAATAATCCTTTAGATGCTATCAATAAAGGAACATGACCTGGAGTTTTAAAAGATGATGCAAATTTTTTCTGCTTATTTTCAACATTAAAGATATTTGCCATTTCCTTAATTGTTAATGCTCTGTCTGTGTCAGTTATTCCAGTATAAGTTTGATAGTGATTTACAGACAATGAAAAAGTTGGATGATCACCATAAGGTGCTAAACCCATAATCATCTCTTTATTTGAAATTGGGGAATCAGAAAGAATTTCATGCATGTACCTTAATTCAAGAGATGTTGCAAAATTATGATCTATCGCAATACACAATAATCCACCAGCATGTTGTCGCATTCTTGCAACATGTTCAGGTGTAACAAATTCTGCAGCTACAACCATATCAATTTCATTTTCTCGTCCAGCTGAATCAAACAATAAAACAAACTCTCCGCGTTTTAGAGATTGTAATGCAAATTCAAGAGACATATACAAAAATTGTTTTAAACTAATTATAAAGTTTACTAAAAAAGTAGTAATTACCACTAAAATTGTAGATAATTGACTTTATTTCAGAATATATTTTCCAAGAATGTCAGTTTCAATATTAACTTTATCGCCAACTTTTTTGGTACGAAAATTTGTAACTTCGATGGTATGAGGAATTAATGATACGGATGCAAGTGTGTTTTTGACATCAACTACAGTTAAACTGATTCCATCTATAGCAATAGATCCTTTTTTCACTACATATTTTGATAGTTTTTTAGGAATTTCGAACCAAACTTGAACTTCTTTAGGCTTTTTCAGAATTTTTTTAATCGTTCCTACTCCATCGACATGACCTAAAACAAAATGGCCTTCTAATCTATCACCTGTTTTTAAACTTCGTTCAATGTTTACAATTCCACCAACCTTTAGATTTCCAAGATCTGTTTTTTTTGTGGTTTCTTCAATCATTTCAAAAATACAACTAGATTTTAATAATTTTGTTGCAGTAAGACAAACTCCATTAAGAGCAACACTTTGTCCAATTTTTAATCCCTTGGCATGTTTTCCTAGATTAATAGTCATTTGAATAGCACTTCTGTTTTTTGTATTTTTGGAAATCTTTTCAACTTTACCAATTCCTTCAATGATTCCAGTAAACATCAGAAACTGATATGAGTTCTATGTATAAAATTATTTGGAATTATTCTCTACAAATTCATTGTTACAGAATTGATGAAAAACAGAGCAGTTGTTTTTTTTGGCATCTATCTTAATTTTTTCCATTTCTTTGTTAAGCACACCTTGTGCTGCTAAAAATGCATCATCTTCCATACCTAATTTTTCAAATAATTGTGATTTTACAGTAGATGCTTCTTTTAGGTTTGAATCAATTGTTTGAGCTTTATCATAATACTCTATTGCATCTTTGTACTTACCTAAATGACTAAGAGAAATAGCTTTATTCATTAAAGCAGTAATATCATTTGCATCTATTTCAAGAGATTTATCATAATATTCAAGTGCTTCTTGATGTAGATTTAACTCATTTAGAGATAACCCCATACTGTTTAGAGCCCAATCATCTCTAGAATTTTTAGAAAGAATTTGTTGACATAATTTTAAAACTTCTTTGTATTGTTTCAAATTTTCAAGAGCATAGATCTTATTTTTTAGTGCATAATTATCTGAATTTTTTATTTCTAGAACTTTGTCACAGTAAACAATTGCTTCTTCATATTTTTTCAAGTAAATTAGAGATAGAGAGATATTTTGGAGTGCAACCATATCATTAGGAATTTTTTCAAGTAAATTTTTGCAATAATTGTACATCTCATCATATTTTCCAGAATTGAACATTCTAGTGATTACATTTGTGGGATCAAGAAGATCAATCATTTAACTATAATTTTATAAAAATCCATTATCTTTAACCTATTCTAAAATTAAATAAAAAAATCTTGTAAAAAACTACTTATTTCAAAGCTTTACGAAGAGTTTCATTCAAAACTTTAGAATAACTATATGAAGATTGTTCTTGTTGAATCATTTTTGCCTGACGAAATCGAAGTTTTTTGTCAAGATCATCATCAATCATAATTGTAACACGTTTGCTCATTTGTATCATATTATTACATGAATATTAGAATATAATCAAATATGAGAAATTCCAAAATGAGAAATCAATGATTAATAACAGAAATTACAGGCTCAATTAGAGACAAATTATCATTTTACAAGTTCAAGAAGTGCTTTTGCTTGCTTGAAATGTACTTCATCAATCATTTTCCCATCAACTGTTGTAGCACCTTTTCCTTTCTTTGTGGATTTAAGATAGATTTTGCATACTTTTTCTGCCCAAGAAATTTCACTTTTGTTTGGATGAAACATTTTGTGTACAACAGAAATTTGATCTGGATGTATGATACTTTTTCCAGAATATCCAAGACTCTTACCTATTTTACAATCTTTTTCTAATCCCTTAGAATCTTTTAGATCTTGCCAAATTGCA
Organism: Thaumarchaeota archaeon casp-thauma3; assembly: GCA_001510275.1. Classification (GTDB taxonomy): domain Archaea; phylum Thermoproteota; class Nitrososphaeria; order Nitrososphaerales; family Nitrosopumilaceae; genus Nitrosopumilus. Next base: position 14,503 of record LFEY01000021.1, on the reverse strand, counting down.
TCTATTGCTGTGACTCCAGCTGCATGTGCATCAACAGGAATTTTTGCTCTGGAATATTTGGCGCCTTCCTGTTCTTTGGTATATTCAATACCTAGATCATTTAGTAGATCAAAAACACCAAAGACTACTGCAGAGACTCTGTTCCCAAAAGATGCAATACTAAACGTGTTTACTACTCCTTCTGCAGATTCAATAGAAGGAATTATTTGAATTGGTTTTAGTTTTCGTGTTTTTTCTAACACAGATAGAGTTTTTTCAATTGTTTTCATTTCTTTGACATTGTTTACTTTAGGAATAACAATTCCATCAATTCCGTTTTGAACTACTTCTTTAAGATCAGAAGGAATTTTCCCAGATGTTGGGGAATTTGTACGAACAAAAATTGAAGATTTGTATAATTTACGAGACTTTAATGCAGATTTGATTAGTTTTCTTGCATTAGTCTTTTCATCATCTGGAACAGAATCTTCTAAATCAAAGCAAACAATGTCAGATTGTAGTTTTTTTGCTTTTTCAAGAAACCTGGGATTATTTCCAGGAACAAAAATTAGACTACGAAAAAGCTGTGTCATTAAATGATTAAGCGCCCTCTGGCTTCATTAAGATTTTGCCAAAGAATTTGCCTTGAAGCATTTTTGTGTGCGCCTCGGCTGCTTGCTCAAATGAATATATTGAGTCAATTTCAGCTTTTATCTTACCTTTTCCCATCCAATACAATCCATCATCCATCTCTGCTTTTGTTCCTTGTGTTGAACCTAACACATTGATTCCTTTAAAGAAGATGTGTCTTAGATCGATTTTTGCATCATATCCTGTGGTAGCTCCACATGATACAAGAGTTCCACCATAGTTTAGCAATGTTAACTGTTTGTTGAAGTGAGTTTCACCAATATGATCAAAGGTGACATCAACACCAGGCTTAACACCAGTTTTTACAGCTATATCTTTTGTAATTTTATAAACTTCTTTATGCCAATCATCTTTTCTATGATCAACTGCATAATCTGCTCCAAGTTCAAGACATTTGTCTAGTTTGTCTGGACTTGCAGTTGCTATAACAGTACAATTGTATAGTTTTGCAATTTGAATACCAAAACTGCCAACTCCAGAGCCACCACCCATTATCAAGACAGTTTGTCCCGGTGTAATTTTTGCTCTTCCAACTAACATATGCCATGATGTTAGTATAGTCATTGATGCAGCTGCTGCTTGATCATATGATACTCCATCTGGAATTTTTGAAATGTTAACTTCTGGTAGATGAACTAGTTCACTAAATGCGCCCCATAGTGGCCCTGTTTGGAATCCCCAAACTTGTCTATGAGCACAATCAAATTCTTTGCCAGATGTACATTGCTTACATACTCTACATGCAAGATTAGAATGTGATACAACTCTATCACCAACTTTGATATTTTTAACATCTTCTCCTACTGATATTACATCTCCAGCAGCATCAGAACCTGATACGTGTGGTAATGGTATAGCGATAGGAACTCCTCTCATTCCCCAAATATCATTATAGTTCAGAGCAGCAGTTTTTAGTTTAAAGACTACTTCATCTGCTTTTGGTTTTGGATCATCAATATCCTGGACTTTGAGTATTTTAGCAAAATTATCATCTGGTGAATATTCATTATATACAACGGCTTTCATGAATAGATTGAGTTTTTTCCCATAATTATATTTTATCTGAATTATATTCGATTTATCTTAAAATCACGTTTTGGTTGCTGAATAGAGAGTAATATTTGCTTTAGTTGATCATCAGTTAGTTGGCCACGAATTTTTCCTTGAGTAGCCATTCCAATGAGGTACTGTTCTACAAGATCAGATAATTCTGGTTTTACCATTTTGATGTTGTTTAATCGTGATCTAGCTTCTGATGAAAGAATCTGTTTTAGAATCTGTTCTTTTTGTGCTGAAATTTCTGTCTCACTATGTGAATGTTCATGAGGTTCTGAACCATCATGTGAATGAGGTTCAGTTCCATCATTATGGGAATGCCCATGATGTTCTGGTTCATTCGAATTTGGATAACTCATTTTAAATCTAAGTATATACTTTCAATTGAGGGTTTTCAACAACTAGTTCATTAAGAATTTCTGTTGCTAGTCTATCGAGTTTTTGCATTCCTTGTTTGGAAATAATACGACCTTTCTTCTCAACTTTTTCTACATAGCCAAGTTTTTCTAATCCTTGAATGGCATTACGGATAATTGCACCACCAGCATCTTTGTGATGAGCAGCTCCATATCCAGATGGTTTACCACCACCATAATCATTTCTTAAGTCATTAACTCCAATAGGACCATTAAGGTAAATTTTTCTCATCAATGATGCACATCTAGTATGCCACCATTCTCTATCTTGTGGTGGTTTATCAGCATGAGCTCCAGTTTTGACAAATGGAATCCATGAAGGTGCAGGAATATCTTCATTCTTTAGAATAGCTGCGAGTCTTTTTATCAACATATCTGATGGTACATCGTATACCTTTGCCATAAAGTGAAAAAATCGAGAATCGTCTTATAAATCATTGAGGTATTATTTTACGATAAGTATGCCCACACAAATTACAAGAAATTCTGATCGACTTGACAGATGCTCTTCCTAACCGAATTCTAGAATTTATTCCAGGCGCAATAAAGGACTTGCATTTTTTGCAAAAAACCATCCTAAGATCATAAGGCATTCTAATTTTATGTCTAGTACTAATTCGACGAGCAAGAAAAGCTTGACGTTGAGAAAGTTCAGGATTTGTTTTTGCATTAATAATTGCATTTTCAATAAGAATTTGCATTCTTTCCATTGCAATTTTTCTAACTGCCGGTTTCACAATAATTTCTGAAAGTACACCTAAAAATGAGTTAGCATTATAATGAAAAAATGCAGTCAGCGGGATTCGAACCCGCGTCACAGGGTTGGAAACCCCGAATACTAACCAGGCTATACTATGACTGCAACAAAATGCAAATTTTATTTCCTACATAAAAATGGTTTTTTCGTACTCATAAAGCATCCTAGCAACTACAACATGGCCTTCAAATGATTCATTGCCAATAGAATAAAGAGTACTTATTTTATTTTCAATTGAATCAGAAAAATTTCCCTTTTGAAATCCTCCAAATACAATACATGTATCATCTGAAATCTCTGATGCAATTTTTTCATATGAGTTTAGTGTACCTTTAGTTGAAAATCCAATTACTTTTGGTGGATCAATTTCATCTAGCAATTCTGAAAATGTTTTTTCTTTAATCTCAAGTAATACATCATTATTTACAGTAATTTTTTTTTCTTGATATAATTTTTCAATTAGACCTTCAAATCTGTGATATGATTTAGGTATGTGAACATTTTGACCAAAGTAGATTACTTTATCATCAATTGTATGAACAAAAAGTTTCATTTTATTTCTAAGATACAATGGAATTGTAGTAGCTTCAAGGATTGAAAAATGGACCAGATCTGGTCGTCCTCTTTTTATTTCATTTTTTATTCCTTTCATAGCTGCAAAATGCCAGGAATTATCTAGTAAGATTTCAGATGTAGGCTTTCCAAGTTTTCTTGCATGAGAAATAACTGATGGATGATATTTTAATTCAGATGGAACAAGTTCTAATGCTGATTCAGATAAAATTAAAGAAATCATATTAGTTAATCATTTCAATTTGTTTTTTAAATTCATTCCAACTTGATTTTAGATTTCCATCATTATTGATCAAACCAGCATTACAGATGTAGTTGCTTAATCGTTCAATTACATGTTCACTGCTTCCAAAACCAGAACCTCCAACAGATAAAATGTCATTACCAATTTCTTGTTCTGCAATTACGCATGTTCCTTCAGGTCTATCATACTGTCTATACCAAGTAAAAAATTCCAATTTAGATTCATTTTCAGTATAAAATTCAAAGGATTTTTCTAAAAATTCTGTTTGTGTAGAATCACTTCCTCCAACAAAATTAGAAGTACTCCAGCTAATCTCAAAAATTCCAACTTTTTTATCATCTACCAGATCAAATACTTGTTGTAAATCTTCTTTTGCTTGTTGTGGAGTTTTATTAATTTCATTAAGACTATCAACTGGAAAATATGAAAAGGCAACAAAATCACCAATGGTTAAATCAGATACAATATGAAGCAAATTTTTATTTAAAACATGGTGTAGTGCAAATGCATTTCCAATTTTTACATTGGGATGTTTTTCTTTTATTTTATCATAGACTCCATTGAATAGATCTTTGTAGACAGGAATGTTTTGCTCATTGTATCTAAATTGAGACTCTGTATCTCCTGAAATAATTACAGTATCTATAATGTCATATCTAGACAATATTGCATCAAGAATACTTACAACTCTATCTTCTCCTATGGATTGAATTGGTGGTTTTCCAATCCAGCTAGGAAATGGTCCAAGTGTTTCTCCATTAATTATAGAAAAGTAAAGAGTAACTTTGAAATCATTTTTTTTGTTAAAGCTCATCAATGCATCTGATTGTTTCCAATCAAATTCACCACGTACTGGTTCAACTAGATTCCAAAAGAGATAGACATTACTTCTTCCAATTCCAGTTTCTGATGCTATAGAGTAAATTTCATCCAAATCTTGTAAAGTTGTAGATTGATTGGGTGAATTAATTACAAGACCAATTTTTTCATTGACTTTTTGAGGTGTGTTAATTTCTGAATTTGGTAAGATCAAAATTGCAGATACAACAACAATAATTACTGCTATACCTATAATCACGCCTAGGATCTTTTTGTCCATATGGATTGAAAAAGAAAAGAAAGTAAAAAAGTTGTGATTCTGCTATTTATCCAGAAGTACAACCGCTATATCCACATTCAATGCACATACTGCAACCTTCTACAAAGACTAGATTGTTTTTACATGTTGGACATAGACGATCTTCAGAAACCTCTTCTTGTTTAGGAGATTCTATTTTGAGTTCTTCGTCATGAGTTTTTAGTGCTAATGAGGCATTGACTTGTGATTTGATGTACGGGTTTGTGATATTTTCTGCCACATATTTAGAGATAAATTCACTTGGTGGAACATCAAATGTCTTTGTTGCATTCTCATTTGTCATATGAAGAACCTGTTTGTGTCTAGAACCATCACGATAAACAGTCATACCCTTTAGTCCAATTTCGTGTGCTAATAGATATGCAGATTTTACATCGTCTACTGTAACATCATATGGCATGTTGATTGTTTTTGCAATTGCATTTCCAATCCAATCTTGCCATACCCCTTGAGCCATAAGATGATCAGCCCAATGAATATCCATTGCAGTAACGAAAACATCTTGCATCCATTGTGGAATTTCATCGAGTCCTTTCAGTGAACCATAGTTTTCTGCAATTTTTTCAAGAAGTTCATCACTGTAAAGACCATTTTCTTTGAGAACTTCTTCGACAATCTTGTTTGTGTAGAAGAATCGTCCAACAGTGACTCTCTTTTCAAATACAAGAGCAAATGCAGGTTCCATTCCGTTTGAACAGTCTGCAATCATAGAAAGTGTACCAGTTGGAGCTACAGTAGTAGTTAATACATTTCTAATACCATACTTTTTGATTTTCTCAATTAGTGCATCCCATTCATAGGAGTGAGATTCTTTTGGTTTCTCATAGTATCCTGATATTGGGATCTTTCCTTCAGGATATTCTGTTTTTGAACAAAGTGGGAATTCACCACGAGAATTAGCAAGTGCGACACTTTCTTCCATTGAATAGTAGGTTAGAGCTTCAGATAGTTTGGATTGTAACTCATATCCTTCTTTAGAATTGTATGGAATTCTTAGTTTGTATAGTAGATCTGCTACTCCCATCACTCCTAGTCCAATTCTTCTAGATTCTTTTGATGCTACATTGATTTCTTCAACTGGATAATTATTTACATCGATAATATTATCCAGGAATCTTGTTGTCTTTCTGATTGTTTCTTCATATCTTTGCCAATCAAATTCATAAGTTCCATCTGCTTGTCTCTTGACAAGATTTACCAAGTTGATAGAGCCTAGATTGCATGATTCGTATGGATAAAGACTTTGTTCACCACATGGATTTGTTGCTCTTATTGGTGCTTGTCTAGCTTTAGCAAATACATTGTATTTGTTAATTTGATCAAAGAAGATCAATCCAGGTTCTGCACTCTTCCATGCAGATAATGCAATCAGATCAATTAGTTGATGTGCATTGATCTCTTTTACTGGTTTATTATCATGTGGACTACGTAAGACATATTTACCATCAGTGTTAACAAGTGCATTCCAAAAGTCTTCCCAGATACCAACACTTACGTTAAAGTTTTCTAAAACACCTGGTTCTGTTTTGTTTGTGATGAACTTTTCAACATCAGGATGCCATGCTTCAATGATTCCCATGTTTGCACCACGTCTTTTTCCCCCCTGTTTAACAACTTCAGTTACAGTATTAATGATATTCATGAAGGATACTGGACCAGATGCAACACCAGATGTTGATGCTACAATATCACCTTCTTCACGAAGATCAGAGTAGTTGATTCCAACTCCACCGCCAGATTTGAAGATTAATGCTGCATCAGAGGTTGATTTCATGATTTCTTCCATGCTATCTTTCATATCAAGTACAAAACATGCTGAAAGTTGCCCCAATCTTCCACCTGCATTCATCATTGTTGGTGAATTTGGTAGGAAGTCTTGTGCTACCATCAGCTCAAAGTATTCAGTGATTTTATCTGCATAACTATCAAGCTTCTTTGCGGCTAGTAATGTCAAAAGATCTTTGAAGCTTATCTTCATTTGACCTTTGGTTGCAAGTGTCACATAGTGATTGATTAAAGATCTTAAATGCCACTTGTTGAAGAAATAATCTCCTACTTTGAATTTATAGTCAAAGGCATCTAATTTTTCAAGATAAGATTTTGCTTCATCTACATCTTGGGTAGTATTTCCTGCTTTATCAAATATTTGTGAATCATACAAAATATCACCAATTCCGACTAGAATTGCAACTCTTTCAAACATTTGAGTTGGAGATTCAATTATCTCACTTCTTCCATTTCTGAAAAGGTATCTTGAGGCTAAAACCCGTAGACAATTCAAATCAAACTTTTTGGAAACTGGATCAAGAGATTTTAAATTCAAGACTCTCATTTTTTCATCTCTTAATTTTCTTCTCTCGTGTCTGTAAACGATGTATGCTTTTGCTATATCGCTATTACCGCTATCGATTAAAGTTGACTCTACAATATCCTGAATATCTTCAACAGTAGGTGCTCTAGTGCTAGTAAATCCTTGTTCTACTAGTTTGTTAACTACACGATCTGTGAGTTGTTCAGCTACACCACGATCGGCTTTAGAGGCAGCTTCCAATGCCATGAATATAGCATTTGAAATTTTATCTTTATTAAAGACTGTTACAATGCCATTACGCTTACGGATCTCATTGATAGTACTTTCTATTTGTGAATTATCCAATTATAATCTCCCCGCAAGGGTTAGAATGAATGTGGGTATAAATGATTCTGCAATTTTTTCTTCAAACTCGGTTCAAAAAGATTGACACCGCTATTATGAAGTTCATACGGGTATAGTTTTAACAAAAGACTATAATGATCGCCATATCTAAAATAGATCAAAAAGTTTTAAAAATGATCGTAACTAGTTTTTCATCAACGAATTTCAGACAACATATGGTGACTTACACTTTGGACACTTGTCTTCAAATGGTTCATCTTTAAAACCACACTCACCACATATTGCAGTTTTTTTAACAGGTTTGAAAGAAGGTGTAAGTGTAGATGCTTTCTCAATTGATTTTTTAATATCTTCGACCTTTGCATTTTGATCAATTTTCAATGTTACAAGTAATCCTCCATTAAATAATTTTGAGAGTTTGTTACACTCAGAGATATGCTCACTTTTAGGAGTATAATCAGAAATTTCAGAGGCATTAATCACCACTCCGTCAGAATAAGAATCACCTTTCATTGAATTTAGGGCAGAATTTTTGCCATATTTCTCACCATCTAGAGTAGCAAAACGGTGTGATCCTTCAGTTTCAGTCATAGAAATAGCCACAGAATCACCTAATTCTTTGCCTTTTTTGGTCGTAACATCAACTGCAGTTTCAATGACTTTGTGAAGAATATCACGTCCTTCTTTGTTGTCTTTGAATCCAAGTATGTTAAAGACTGCTTCTTTAAGTCCTACCAAGTTTATAACAAGAGAAACAGAACTTCTTTGCATGTATTGAGTGTTCTTTGCAAGAATTGGATTAAGTCCTCTCCTAGTAAGATCTGAGATGCTTTTCTTTCTTAGTGTCATTGAAGACAAAGTAGGTTTCATTAATAATGCAAGTCTTGCTCTAAAGTAAGTTTCATCTTTATTTGATTCAAATGCAAGTCTTGGAAGGTTGATGGAAACAGATTGTAGTGTTATTGAAAGCGGACTTGTAGTCTTTGTAGATCCATTTGTTACACCAAAACTAGATGTTTGACCTCTAGCAAACATTATTTTTCCACCAAGGGAAATTATTTCAGATGCTGCCTCTGATACATCAGTTATCTTTCCTTTCTCATTATCTATTATCAAACCAATTTTTGGAATAGGGGTAATCTTTGTGTAATTTTTGTATGCATTAATAATTGAATTAATTATTTTTGTGTCAGAACCCAACTGTAATCGAATTGAGACAATAGTATTTTTTTTGTTGTATTGCGATGTTGTAGATGCAGTTGCAAATGCAGTAGTTAATTTTTGTTCAAGTTCTGGAAGAGATTTTAAATATTTTGAAAATAATGGAACCAATCCATCAAGTACAATTTCTTGTGAAGCCTCTTTTGAAAGAAGAGCAATCATGATAGACAATGAACTTGTAATATCATCAAGTTGTTTTGATGCAGGAATTCTTGATACATCAAGATATTTTCCACCAAGATTAATTCCATCTTCAATTAATTCTTTAACATTAACAAATATTGTATCAGGAATCATAGACCAGATGCCAGGGTTGGTAATGTGCAAGTCTCCAGAAAGATGAGAATCTGCAACATCTTTTGGCAAGACGTTAGTAAGTAGGTGTTCAGCAAATACTCTCTGTCCGGTATTAAACAGAAGGCCTTCAGCACCATTATTCACATCATCTAAGTTGGAAATCATCTCATGAATGTCATGAACGGGTAATCCTAGGCGTGCTAGTTTGTTTCGATATTCCTCATGACCGTGTTCTAAAAGAACAGAATTTACTAATTCTCTGATAAGTGAGCCTGTTAGGTAAGTAGTCTGATATTTGTAAATTCTATTTTCAACTTCTTCAGTAATTTTTTGTGCTAGTTCTAATGGAAGACTCCCTTCACGAACTAGTGATTGAATAATTTTATGAGAATTAAATTCCTCAATGGATTCATGTGATGTTCTAACATACATTTTTCCACTTTCAATAATTGATCTTTCTTCAATTTGTCTTGCTAAGCTCAAAACTAGTTTTCCAAGATTTGTGATGGTATAACGTCTTTCAGATTTGTTAAGTGCAACAAGAGATTGTCTTAGTAATTTTCTCAAGTGGTATGCAAATTTACCACTTTCTTTTTTTGACTTGAATCCAGCCAGGGACTTTAATTCAGAATAAGTCAAAGGACCCTTAGAATTTAGGATTCTGAGAATATCAATTCTATTTGGACTTGCCATAACAGAGAAGATCATTCTGACACGTTTTGATGTAGATTGTAAGATTCCACTTCTTTTTGGTAATGAGTCTAAATCTGAATCAAAGTCTGAATTAGAGTCTAAGTCTAAATCTAATTCTAATTCCTCATCACTCATTTCCATGCACCTTTCTAAAAAAAAGGACTAATTAAGACTTCTGACTAGACAATTTCAGATCGTTTTTGATCAGATTTGTTGTTTACAGACAAAAATTTCAAACATCAAAGATATAATTTTTTAAAAAATATAAAAACGAACTCATCTAGAGATCATTTTTTTTGAACATCAAGTGAAAACTCTGATGTAGAAAGTTTCTGTCCACATGATGGGCACTTGCTATTGTAAGGCTTTATTACATCTTTTAGTGATTTTAACATCTTCATATCTGTGATCTTCTCTCCACATTTACCACATGTAACTTCAACTGACATGAAAGTGATCAGATATGCAAAAGTATTAAGAATCGATTTTAAATATTTTTAATGATTCAAGCAAATTATTTTACTGTTTTTCAATGATGATTCCACAACCATCTTCAAAACCAGCTATTTTGGCTCTAGTTCCTATAGGTAGATCTGCAGGGGTTGCAATTCCTGCCATAAATCCAGAAATCCTCAAATCAGTATTATCTAATTGAAGTACGACAAAGGCATATGGTGTATATTTTTCAAAGCCTGCAGGAGCAACAGTAATTATGGTATATGTAGCAACTGAGCCTACACCATCTAAAAGAACATCTTCAAATCCCTTGCTGCCGCATTTTAGGCAATAATAGGCTGTAGATAAATGAAGGTAACCACATTCAGTACATTTGTGAGTTAGGAGTTTACCTTCTTTGGCATATTGAATAAGTTGCTCTTCAATAGTCATTTTACACACTTTGGAATATGTGAACTGCACAACTTGCTCCAGTTGCACCAAAGTTATGAGTTAAACCAATTTTTGCATCTTTAACAGTTCTTGCACCAGCTTTTCCAGTTAGTTGATCAAATACTTCTACTATTTGCCCAACACCTGTTGCTCCGATTGGATGTCCTTTTGATTTAAGACCGCCTGATGGATTAATGGAAATATCAGAATTTAATTTTGTTCTGCCTTCACGAACAGCTTGAACACCTTGTCCTTTATCAAAGAATCCTAAATCTTCAGTATCAACTACTTCTGCAATTGTAAAGCAATCATGTACTTCAGCAAAGTCTATATCTTTTGCAGTGATACCTGCCATTTTGTATGCAGCTTCTGCTGCAATCTTGGTACTTGGAATTGTTGTCATGTGTTCACGTCCTTGCAATGCAGCAGATGAACCACCACGACCGGATCCAATTACTTCAATATAATCACCGCCGTGTTCTTTTGCAAATTTTTCTGAACAAAGAATTACAGAACTTGCACCATCAGAGAATGGACAGCAATCATAAAGTTTCAGAGGACTTGCAACAACTGCAGAATTCATTACATCATCAATCGTAATTTTCTTTTGCATGTGAGCTTTTGGATTTAGGAAGCCATTATCGTGATTCTTTACTGCAACTCTTGCAAAGTCTTCTTCAGTTGCATCAAACTCTGTCAAGTAAGCTCTTGCCATAGATGCAAATAATCCTGGAAATGATGCACCAGCTTGACCTTCATAGAAAAAGTCTGAACAATATGCAAAGTAAGTTGTTGTCCAGTCAGTTCCTGTATGAGTTACTTTTTCAACACCAGTTACAACAAGACAATCATAAAATCCAGCTGCAACATTGGCATATGCTTCTCTAAAAGATACAGAGCCACTTCCACATGCAGACTCTATTGTTAATGATGGTTTATCTGGAATTCCTAATCTGCTCATTAATACAGGACCAAGATGTACCTGTTTGTCTGCAACTCCAAAGACGTTTGAAATGTAAGATGCTTTGATATCTTTTGGAGAAATTCCTGCACTTTCTATGGCTGAAACTGATGCCTGAGTAGTAATATCTGCGATACTTTCTGCTAATTTTCCATATTTGGTGCTACCTGCACCAAGAACACAAACCTTTTCCACTAATGTCACTGACCCCAATCCCTATAAAAATTGTTTTAGTAAATTCATCATAGAAATGCCACCAAAGAAAACAAATCTTCAAATTATTCAGATCAAAAAAATCACAACAAGACATGTAATAAAAACTACAAAGTCAAAAACTAACGTCTTCAAAAAAGAGATCATACAGTTTTTGGATAGTAATGGATACCTATCTTGGTCTTCAAAAGAGAGAAAATACATAATTCTTGGAACTAATTCTCCAAAAAATGGACTAGTACAATGTCCTCAATGCAAACTTGGAGAATTGATGGTAATTAGATCAAGAACAACAAGAAAGCGATTCATGGGTTGTTCAAACTTTTATGGTGGATGTAAAGCCTCATCACCATTATTACAAAAAGCAAGACTTAGGGCAACAAAGAGTCCTTGTGATGTATGTAAATGGCCAATGATAATTTTCCGTTATTCACGAAAACAAAAATGGACTAAGCAATGTTCAAACTTTAGTTGTAAAAGTCAAAAGCCTAAGCCTTCAAAGTAGGATAGACATCAGTTCTTCTGTTTTTAAGTAATGGTAGAATTTTACGTGTTTGTTTTACTTTGTTCAGATCAATCTTAACAAAATCTATGCCCTGTTTCTTTTTCATGTCAAGTAAAATTTTTCCATATGGATCAACTACTAAACTTCTTCCACAGTAAATGTTTCCAACTTGATCAGGTGCAATTACATAACATCCATTTTCAATTGCTCGTGTTTTGTTTAATGTAATCCAATGTTCTTCTTTCATGTTACCTTGAACCCATGCAGATGGTACAACTAAAACTTCAGATCCTGCAGCAGCAAGTGATCTTGACATTTCAGGGAATCTTAAATCATAACAGATCATCATGCCAATTTTTCCAAGAGATGTATTTACAGGTTTTGTAATTTTAGAACCTGAAACAATTTTATCTGATTCCCTAAATCCTAAAGCATCGTAGAGATGAATTTTTCTATATGTAGAGATTACTTTGCCAGACTTGTCAATTACAAAAGAAGTATCATATACACGATCTTTTGTTCTGCTTTTTTCATAAAATGAACCTATAACTTGAATATTATTTTTTTTTGCTACTTTTGCAATTGTTGTAACAAAATTTCCATTAATTGTTTCAGCCAAGTTTGCAAGTTGTTTTGGAGTTTGAGAAGAATTTGTGTAAAACATCATAAATTCTGGAAATGCACATAATGTAGCATTTTTTGAGGCTGCTTTTGAAATAAATGAAATAATTTTTTTTAGATTATTTTCTTTGTTAGTTGATGCTTTGAATTGAATAACTGCAGCTTTCATGTGATTGATTAATCAAATGACAATAAAAGGATAAACTATTGGTACGATTCTTTTTAAAAATTATTAAAGTTGGTTTCCTGCCAAAAACCAATTTTCTTTAGGATTGTCTTCAAAAACAACAATTACATGAGTTTCTTTTGTTTTTAGAATCTCTACTGCTGATTTTGTGATTGCTTTTGCAAATTCATCTTTTTGTTCCTGTGTTCTACCAAGATACATTGATACTGTAATCAACGGCATGATAATTTCAAATAGATTCGGCGATTTATGTTTTCAATAATCTGACCTATAGCCGTATCTTGTGCCATACATGAAATCAGAACTGTGTGTTTTTTTGTAAATGTACCCAGTTGCCAACCCCACTACAAATCCACCAATGTGTGCAAGATATGCAACTCCTCCACCTGCAACACCAAATCCTCCTATGAAAAAGGGAAGTAAATTCTGAAATACTAACCAAAATGGTAAGAACCATCTAGCTTGAATGTGCATCATTCTCCAAAAGAATCCAAGCATCAAGAAAGTTTGAATTCTAGCTTTTGGGAAAATTACAAGGTATGCCCCCAATACTCCAGAGATTGCACCTGACGCGCCAACTGCAGGAATTGCACTGCTAGTATCACCATAGATATGAATAAGTCCAGAAAGAATTCCCCACATTAGATAAATTCCCAGATATTTTACCTTACCAAATTTTTGTTCAATGTTGTCACCAAAGATCCACAGGAACAACAGATTTCCTCCAAGATGCAATAAACCACCATGCATGAAGACAGAACTTAGTAGAGATATGTATGGAGCATCAGGACATGAAATTGTAATAGGACCTGCACCGAAATTAATATTCAATACACTTCCACCTGCAATACAATTTGGAACAGCACCCCAATTGTAATACATGTCAATTGTGTTTAGATGAATTCCACTTTCATCTACCATTGAAAAATCAAAAAACTGTCCAGTATATGCTACTTCAATAAAAAATACAATTACATTGATTATGATTAATGCATAAGTTACTGTTGGTTTGAAACCTGGAGGATGTGGATTTTCATCACGTAATGGAAGCATTAGTTGTTTAGATTGATTACAATTAGTAATAAATTTTTCAAACTATGTCCACTTGTTTGGATCTTTTTTACGGATTTCTTTTCCATCAATTGTAATTTGATCTTTTTCTTCATAGACAGTATGCCATTTCCCATTACTTGGAAAAATTTTGTTCATTTCTTTGACTTTATCGTTAGTTGGTGATTTGTTCATCAAAGCACCCCATCTCATGTTTGGGACTTTTGGCATAATTTCATTGATGTCTTTCATTACATTATCACTCTACAAAATTGATTTAAAAACCTATGATTGAATCTTCATAATTCCTTCTTTGATCAAGAATTGAATTCCTCCAACAAAGGAATCATCATCAATTGAACCATCAGCCCACCAGCCTGCATTGTTCTTAATCCAT
>LFEY01000020.1 GCA_001510275.1 Thaumarchaeota archaeon casp-thauma3 | reverse complement strand
GATTGTATTTCTAAATCATTTTTAATTGATAGAAATGATATTTCTCTAAATTACCCCTTTCATGGAGGACATATAACAAAAACATATGGGAATAACCCAATTCCATGGATTCAAGTCGAGATGAATCGAAGTTTGTATTTATCTGAACCATGGTTTGATAAAGAAACTTTGTCAATGGATAATCAAAGATTAATGGATCTAAACAGTATGTTTGAGAATGCAATAGTTTCATTAATGAAAAAAGTGTAATACAACACACCTATTTGGTACCAAAACAATCACCAAAAACATTCTAATCCTGCCGAACTTGTTCCAAAGAGTTCTAAACTAAAACTTCAACACCGCAAATGGGGGGTTTCATTAGATTCTAAACTTTCTTAAAAAATATGTTACAGATTAGGTAAAACAAACTATGTAGTCTGCTGATTGAGGTTAGCATCAGATGGAAATTAAGATCATTGTTAAATATCATTTTGACGTATAGATAATGACGAGAAGCCGTTGTTCTGCGTAGTAGAATGATTGGTATGGAAAGCACATCATGTTATGTGTACGTCTTAGAATGCGTGCTTTCCCTGTATCTCGTTGTTTAAATTAAAAACAACCTGAATCCATCACAAATAGTATTTTAATACCAAAAAAGGTATTATTGTAAAATGGCAGAATTCAAACTTCAAGGTTCTGGGGGTTATGTTATAGCAGAACTAACTGAAGAGCAAGCAAAAAAGGCAGATTTAGGAGTGGGAAAATTATTTTTAGCCCCAATTGGAAAACTTGAAGCAGAAAAAATGTTGAAACATTACTGTAACAATTGTGAAACTGAATTTGATAATCCACCAAAGATTCAGTTAGAAGAAAGCAACAATGAAGAAGTAGCAGACAATTTGATACTAGTAGAAAGAGGTCAATACACTTGTGAAAAATGTAGTTCAATTATTGGAGAATACAGAGTATTCAAAAAGAAAGATGAATCAAGTGAAATTGGAAAGGCAAATCCAGAAAACACTGAATAAAATTAAATGGAAAAATTATCAAAAATACCTGATGAGGAAATAGATAAGATAGCAGATGAAATGTCTAATTATTTTCTAAAAACAATTAGAAAAGATTCTTCTGAGATTAACTTTAATGTACTTGAGAAAAGATTAGAGAAAAAATACATACACGATAACCATTCAGCAATGTTTCTAGATGGAAGAAAAGGGGTACGCGTAATTGTTGACCATGGAATATCAAAACAGTGGTCTGAGATAAACTGTAAAACTGAAATTAAAATATTTGAAAAATCATGTATGAAAGTTACAGATCATATCATTGCAAAAGAAGTGTATAGTTATGTGGTACAGTCTGAGGATAAATTCTATAAAGAATTAGAAAAAATACCTGATGCTACATGGTTTGGTGCAATTAGTACAACTAGGTCAGTTCCACAAGATATACTAAGTCAAATTGAAAAAACTGCTGCAAGTATTGGATTTACCCTTGAAGAGATATTGCAACTAATAGCTGAAAATGCCCACATAACTGAACTTAGATCTAAAACAAAATAGAAAAAGAGTCAAATAGTGTTACAAATCAATTTCGTTTATGTCAAATCAAAAATGTATCTCTTGTGGGATCGGATTTTTCTCACCAACAGGTTCAGACAAGTGTTCTAAATGTGCAGGACAAGAATCAGCAGGACATGAAGGTCATGATTCCTGTGGTTGTGGACACAGCCACTAACTCCTTTTTTCTAATTTAGTAGAATAATTTTATAGAAATAGTAATTGGTTTGCACGCCAAAATATGTTGACCGAAAGTTGGCCACGCCTGAAAGTAAATTTTATTCCTAATAATCACATGTCTACAAGATCATGTTTTTGAATGATGTAAGTAATATAGTTACTATGGAGATTCATTCTGCAACAAAAGAAGATCTTTTGAATATTATTGAAAATGATGCCAAGATTAGGATAGATAGTTTTGTTGAAGGGGCAATAGCAATAGTAGAGGAAGTTCATTCTGGAGTAAAAAGAGAAGATGGGATATCATCATTTTTAGAAACACATGTTTGGCCTGTAACTATTGACGTAATACAACATTATCAGAAAACAAACAAACTACTTACAACATTGCAAATTGTTTCAGCTATTGTACATGATGTAATGGAAGACAATGATAAAATTTTAGATTTGAATGCTTCTCAAGCATATGGATTTGATGCATACTTTAGACATAGATTTGGAGAGTATGTTTACAATACAGCCATGACTTTGAAAACAAAACCATTGGAAAATTATTTTGGTACAAATAATGAACAAAGACAAACTGCAAGATTTTTTGATTACTGTACCAATTTAATAAAATCTGCATATGATGTAAAGATAATCAAGCTTGCTGATAGATTAAACAACATGAAATTCATATCTCAGACTTCAGAACAGGGAAAAGTAAAGAGATACATTAGAGAAGCTGAAGACTTTTACATAGCATTTTCAATCGTGCCTCCAACTGTAAGTGAGTTTTACAATGAAATGAGAGAAGCTTATGATGAGTTAAAACGTATAAAAGTTACAGTCTAATCAATCATCCATATTTGTAATGAATTCCTTTTTCACCACGTGGATGTCTCCACTCGGTTTCTTGTGAACATGTTCCACAGTCTATACATCCTTCATGTTGAATTATGACTTTTCCTCCTTCTTCACTGTAACATTTTGTTGGACATAGAGTTACCATTTTTTTCATGTATTCACTTGTAGGATTTACAACCTTAATGTGAGCAAGACTATCGTCATTGTAATTCAAGTTTGCAATTCTATCTGCAATAGATGGGATACTAGGAGAATAAGAAGATAAAACTGTTTCTCCCAATCTTTCTGCTAACTTGATTGGTACTTTGACATAGGTATCTTCTGATTCAATCATGGGAAGTAATTTATCATACCCAAGAATGTTTGCAAACTTTACAGCAATGCCACGCATTGTTCCACTAGACATCATTTTTAGAATTGGACCATATCGGGAACCAATAATGTCTTTTGGTACATCTTTTGCTGCATCAAGGAAGATCTTCAGGTAATCTTTGTCAATTTGTTTCATATCTGTAGTAAAGGGGCTCTCATCTACAGATTTTGAATAATATTCTCCAAGACTATTCTCAGAAAAGTTATCATTATCAAGAGCTCTGGCTACTGCATTTGCGGCTCTTACGCCATCATCAATTCCAACATTAATCCCCTCAATTCTTGGACCTACAAAAACACCTCTTCCCGCTGCATCTCCAACAAATAAAATATTCTTAAAGTATGGTTTTTTCATTTGACATCTCTTTCCATCTGGAACTAATTTTGCACCATATTCATCTTCAAGATAATCAGTTCCAAAAGTAAGACTGAATTTCTCAGTCATCTGTTCTTGTAAAGTAGATAAGCTTTTTTGAATTTCTTCAACAGTTTTGTATTTACCTGAATTAATCAAACTGTCACGTCCACTAGAAGAAAGAGATGCTTCTCGAATCTCATACCAATTTTTAATTAATTTTGCTACAGCAAAACGAATTCTAAGCTGCTCTTCTTGTGGGAGATTTTTATCAATTTCGGGTTTAATTGGAACATCATCTTTGATAAATTCACTTACCATTGGATTTTTCAGTAATGTATCAATCAAACTGTATGGTGTTGTGGGGTTTGATATCTGGGAATCAAAATGATAAACTGCCCCTACTGAAATAGTATCATTGTTTGTGTAAAGAAATCCACCACCAATATGATTTAGAGTTACATCTCCAGCAAAAAGATGTGCTGCACCTTCATCAGAGGATACCCCAAATCTTTTGTTGATAATGTCTTCAGGTAATTTTACTATAACTTTGACTCCTTGGAATAGTTGTTCTGGTGTGAATTTTTTTCTAGCACCAACCATCTCTGCGACTTCGGAATTTACTCCATCAGCTGCAATTATTGCCTTGACTTCAAATTCATCAAGTTCATCAGTTTGAATAATTGACGTACCGTTTTGCTCATTCCAAGTAATTGATTTTACATGGACACCCGGAATGATTCCTCCACCTAGTTTATCGGCAGCCTTTTCGGCTTGTTTGGCAAACCAAGAATTGAGTTTGCTCAATAAAACTGAATATCCAAAATTTGCTTGATAATCATGGGCTGCAGTAAGATCCATTGAATATACTTTGTCTTGAGATGTTGAATGTAAGATGTATTTCGTAATTTTTCTTTCAATTGGGGCGTCATCAAGGAAATTTTCGTATAATTGCTCAACATTTGTTATCTGACCTTTTTTTGGTTTTTTAGAATAAAGAATTCCTCCAGATAGATTCTTTGAGCCAATTTTCGAGCCTGCCTCTAAGAGAATTGCTTGTTTTCCAAGATGAGATAGTTGTTTTAGTGCAGCAAGACCTGCAGAGCCACCACCAATTATTGCTACATCATATTTTTCCAAAACTCATCATGCCTCAACAATTTGTATTTGTTTTTTAATTTCTTCAATTAGAAGAGGAATTATATCTTCCATTCGTCCTTTAATGAAAACATCACATTCATCTTTTATTGGGGCATCTTCATCAGGATTAATTGCTACAACAAAGCCTGAATTTTTCATTCCCCAAACATGTTGCATTGCACCGCTAACCCCTGCAGCGATATACAACATTGCACTAGTTTTATGCCCACTAGTTCCAATCACTCTGTCTGGAATCATATATTTAGAATCTAATATTTGGCTGATTTGATATGGTTTTTTTGACATTGGTAAAGTAACTCCAACCTCTGCGTTTAGTTGCTTTGCTAGATTTTCTATTAATTTGATGTTTGATTCTGGATCATCTTTGATTCCTCGTCCAAAACTAACAATAGTTTTTGGAGTCTCAAAGTCGACTTCACTTTTTATTATCTGGCGGCTTAATATCTTAACTTTAAGATCTTGCGGATCAATAGTTGGAGTAAATTCTATAATTTTTCCTTCTCGTGATGAATCGGATTTTAATGGTTCAAAAACTCCTGGAATAATACTACAAGATTGGGGATGATAGTCTCTCTTAAAAGCAGGATTTCTATTATCAAGGCAAAGAATTGTAGTCCACAAAAAGCCTGAAAAATCAGGGCGATACATTTCTAGTGTTTTTGCATATGTCTCTTTTGTTCCACCAGTTTTTTGCTGATGTGACATCTCAATGTCTTCAATTACTAGTTTGTTGATGTCAGAAGCTAATCCTGATTCTAATTCTACAAGTACAGTGGAAGATAGGTGCCTTCCAATACTGTCTGCTGCAAAGAACATGTACCTAGGTTTTTTTACATCACTTGCATATTCAGGCTCTATTTCTCCTAGCGATTTTGTATCTTGGGCAATCTGACCAATCACTTTTGTATAAATGGTATTTCTTACGTCTTTTAGTTCAGGATTATCAGCATAGATTACTGCATCTGCTCCGTATTCAATTAACTGCTTTGAGAGATTTTGGATGTCGTATCCTAAAATTACTGCAACCACTTTTTCATTTGAAGAATATTTTACGTTAAAATCATCTATTAATCGTCTTGCCTCTCCAATCATTTCAAGACTTACTGGAAGAAATTCTCCATCTTCGTGTTCAATTACAACATACAGGTGTCGATATTTTTCTACCATTACTTTATCACCATAGCTGCCAATGCTTCTTTCATTTTTGCAACAACTTTACGAATTTGTTCAGGATCAGACCCATCAATTACTTCTGATTGTCTTGTGGCAGTAGATTTGGGGACTCGTTCAACCTTATACACTATGGTTGGGGAGCCTGGCAGCCCAACAAGGGTTTCATCAACACCAAGTTCTTTTGCATTAAAAATTTTGAAATAATCTTTGTAATTATCTGCACGTTGTGTTGCTTCTTTTTGATATTTTTGAAATGCCAATCTTTGTGAAACAGTATTGTAACTTGATTTGTAAGTAGGATCAATAGAGATGAATACAGGTAATGGTGCTTCAACTTCTTCAATTACATTAGATGAACCCTGTAAACTAATCAGACGTTTTGCACGAATCATTCTAGTCTCCAAATCTACACTATAACTAATTACATTGCCAAGAAATGTAAATCCTAACTTCCATGCAGTTTGAGGTCCTGTCTGTCCAGTTTCACCATCAGATGCCCTGTGTCCTGAAAATACAATATCCATTTTTCCTTGCATTTTTCCAATTCCAACTCGTAACACTTCTGCGGTTCCTAAAGTATCTGCCCCTGCAAATAGTCTATCACTATACAGATGAAGTTCACCTGCATCAGAAATTTGCTGAGCTTGCTTTAGTGCAAGATCGGCTATTGGCGGTCCCATTGTTCCAATTGAGACTTTGGCATCATACATTACTCTACCAAAAAATGCTGCATGAGCTGCTATTGCACTATGAGGCCCCAAAGTGTTTTTTGTCTCAGCTCGATTTAGAGTGCCATTGGGATTATAACTGACGTTTCCCTCTGAAAAATCTGGTTCTAGTTTTATAATTACTGCAATATTTAGCGGTTCACTCAAAATTACTACCAATTTGGAAAATTTAATTTAGTTATTTAATGCTTGTATAATTTTTTGATGGTAATGATTGGTAGAAAATTGGAATTAGAAATGAGTGTAACCTATAAGATTTAAGTTCTATTACTCCCTATAGTATAGCGGTTTAATGTATTGAGAGAGGATTATGCAGAATATACACAATGTCCTGAATGTAAAATACCACTTTTAAATTGTGATTGTAATTGTCCCAGATGCGGTAAAAGAGAAGAATGTAAGTGTGAATTGAGTTCGCTTACGATTACATAATTCTAGAGTTTAGAATATAATGAACATTTATGATCATGCAGGATTTAACTAAAATCCTCTTCTGATACTTGATCACAATCAGGATCAAGTATGTCTAAATGATACAGAATGCGATACCTTGGAGTCATATTTCACATATCACTGATAAAGTAATAGGCACCGCGGAATTTTATTTCATAATACAGTACCATTTTGGTAAATTCATAGAAAAAAGTTAGAATTTATTTTTCTTCTGGCTCGTCTGGTTCGTTTGCCTTATCTCTGACTTTTTTCATAATACAGTATTTACTTAGGCTTTTGAGAAATCCCATAAGATTTCTTGATCAAATCTCAACTTAAAAGTTTAGAATCTAAAATACTGAAAATTCTGGAGCTAGATCGAGACAGTTTTTGACTTGTATCTTTGTATTCTGACTTGTTCTAAGGAATACCTTATGAGTTGCAAACAAGGATTTGTTCACAATTATGCGTGGTTTGAGATAATATCAAGAAAGATGTGTATTCACTGTGGTCAAGAAGATAACTAAGCAGGAATAGATAGTTTTCGCATATAGCTATAATGAGTTCTCAAAAAATCCATAATCTTTCTGTCTTCATTTTTCTCAATTGGAGCCCCATTTGCAAGAATGCTAAGATACTTTAGATCAGATTCTAGTTGATGAAGTAGTCTCTTAGTTCCTTCATTATGATGTAGCCCTAAAAATTCCACAATGTCATCCTCTGTTTGTAAAATATTATTTTCCAACTTTTGGATGTCTTGATGAATATCAGATTGCATTAATATTCCAAGTACAATATTAAAAATAACTTTGATTCTTTGATTTCTTAATTATTGTAAAGATAATCAAAGAATATTGTACAAATGTTAGTTTTTCATTAGATCGGATTTATTATTGAATTTAGCATATAGTGTAAATGAAGACTGAGGCACAACACTCCACAATATCCTACTGTCGTGTTACGTGATAGCGGTTCCTCCCTATCAAGTAAAGGGCAGGTCATTAACTTCAGTCTTCTAAATTTTCACTATTTGCATCAAATGTCAATGAAAACAAAAATTCAGAATCTCAACTAACTAGAAAATTCAATCCATATCCTACCACATAGGCAACAATAGCTGCAATGCCACCAATGATCAGTGTATTGATTCCTGAACGCATCATTGATTTTTTAACAATTTTTCCTTTTATCATTCCAACAAGAAAAAATGCAGCAAGAACAGATATTGTAGAATACACAAAAGCTTCTGAATTTAGTTCAGTTCCTATCAATATTGGAAAGTTTCCAATTCTCCCATTATTTGGATTAATAATTTCAGTGTACATGGCATTCCAGTTTGAAATTGAAGTGGTACTTGTAGGAATTGCCATTATAGGAATTGGTGCAGTTTTTTATCATTCATATAATAAACAAAAAGAGAGTGTAAAATGACACCTGAGTTTGATGAAATTACACCAATTCTTTTAAAGAATTCATACAAATCAGAGTTATCTAATACACGATAATTATTTTAGGCGTTTATAGATCTCTTTGAATTCAATTGAAAGATTACATGATATGTTAAGCAGATGTGCAAGTTGATTCATTGATGTCTTGTCATGTGCCAGTTGTCTTAATAGCGTCAAAGCTTTTTGTGGGGAAATTTCTAAAAGAGGACTTTGGCCAGACCAGGTCTTAAAGGCTTCTTCAACATCCAAGCAGAAATTCAAAACAAATTCTTTCCAATGAGGTAGGGCTTTTAGTGCTTTTTCACTAAGAAGTATTTGGGATAATTCACGAAATTCATTTTTCCTATCTACATATAGCATGTCAAGGGCTTGATGTATTTTTTCTTCTTTGTATTCTGCTGAATTTAACATATACATTCCTGCAATACTCATGAAGTAGTATACTCATAATCAAAGATAAGTCCAGTAGATGATTCTCTGAAAATTTGTTACAATTTTTCAATTTAAATTAACAAATGTTAAGAATTCAAAAAGAGTTTAGAATCCGTAAAATTCAGACCATTGGTGTTCTAGCTTGTAGATTATTTTCCAAGCAAGTCTGTCTATGTTGACACTAGGTTCAGCAACGATCATTATGATATATCTTCCAATAGGAAAGCTCATCATTACAACCTTTTCTCTCCTTGAAGATGAATATTTTACTCTGCCCAAACTAGCATCAAATCCTTCTCTATTTGCTACTCTGTGTGCTAACTCTCGATATATTTTCTGTCTTTTTTTATCAGTTTCAAAAGGAACTACCCCACTCTTAAAATCCCCCGCTACTAATTTGCCAGAACTATCAATTAGAGCACAAAATCGAATTTCAGGCTCTGATAAAATATCTTTTATTTTATTTTTAATCTCTTCAACTGGGAATTGCTTATCTGACACAAAATTAGGAGATAGTTTTGCATTATTATTTTGTAGGTTAGGAGCGTAAATAATTTAGCAGTACACCAAGAATTGGTAAGTAACAGTTGCCTAACAGGAAAGGTTGAGAATTTTAAAGTTCTAATCCAAAAGATGAGGCAATATTTGCAAATTTTGCATAAGACTCTAAATATTGTCTGCCTTTTTGGGTAATTACAAAGGTGTGTTTTCCATCAAATTCAATTTTGTTAATTAAACCAGAACCAATCAAATTGGATAGTAATTTTGATAATCTAGAATGTGATAAATTAGCCTTTGAAAGCAGAGCAGTTGTTTTGATGCCCTCTTGGCCTAACTCCTCAGTGGCACTCAAAAGATCTCCAACTATCTGCATGCTTGTTCTATACAAAACCATGAAAAATATAGTAAAATAGATCATATAAAGATTGGCATTAGTAACCAATGATTACCAATCATTACCAATAGTATATATACAGGGGTTAGAATGCTATGATATGAGTACACAAACAAGCGATGTATATTCAATGTACAAGCAAAATGTTCAAAAATACTTTGAAAATATTTCAAAAATTACACCACAGTATTTTCAATATATTACACAATTGCAAGAAGAATGTATGAAAACATGCGAAAAAACAATCACTGCCTCAGTATCTATGCAACAAGAATTTGCAAAAAAATCAGGAGTTTCAACTGATATTCCAGAAGCTGCAAAAACTGCAATCACAGATATCAACAAGCAAGTTGTTCAAGCAAGTACAATAAACAATCAATTGGTAAAAACCACAGTTGATGCAACCGTACAAAATATCAGAACCTTCAGCGATAACATTAATGCATTTGCAACATTGAATACAAACATTATCCAATCATGGATAACCCCATTCACACTAAAAAACTAGTGTGATTGTTTTTTCTTTTTTTCTAATTTTTATTTTCTAATAACTCATTTTGGCATAAATGCAGATAGCCAAAAGTCCATTATTTTTTTATTTAAATTTACAAATACATCTGCATTGTCATTCCATGTTTTGATATTTTTCTTTCCAGATTCAATTGTCGAAATGATCATTTTATGGTATAGTGATCTATACTTTACAGTTTCTTCACCCATATTCTCAAAAATAGACTTGGCATCTTCTGGTAGAACGTAATTAAATCCAGATTTGGCTAGAAATTCTTTTTGGAGTGAGATGTTTGCATTTACTGTATTTTTCCATGTCTTGTAACATTCATTTTGTAAATCAAATAGTATTTGCTGAATATGGGGTACTGTATGTTCAATTTCAGAAAAATATTTTTTAGCAGTTTGCTCAATTACAGCAAAATTATTTGGATTGTTTTCTTCATTTTCACTCATAAATTTTCTATAAAATACAGAAACTTAAGCATATTGGATGACAGAAAGAGTTTAGAGTCTACCTTCCAGGTCTTTTAAATCCCTGTTTGATTTTAGAGTTAGATGCAGAAGAGTGTTGGTGTCTCTTATCGGCATTTTTCTTTTTTGATTTTTCAGCATCAATAACTTCTTCAATTTTGAAAACTTTTGCAACATGTGGTTTGACTTTTTTGGGCTTCTGAGTGTAAATGATATTTGTTGCAGATGACTTTTGAAGTCCCTTATCGGGTTTTTTCTTTTTTGATTTTTTAGTATCTTTTGGGTTTTTTTGTGTCCATATTATATTATGAATATCAGCTGAAGAAGATTTTTCAATGTTATAGTCTCCTAACGATTTATGCATGTCTTCTCCATTTAGATTGTGAAATTAAGCGTATTGATAGAGTTTAGATAATAAAGGATTGCAAAAAGAATCTGGAAGATTGGAGTCAAGACAATCCAAGATTATTTTTAACATAGAAGATTTAACAATCACCTTCTTCTAGTCTTTCCAGATAATGAGTTCAGGAAAAAAGATAGGAATTGGAATTATAGGAATTATAGTTGTAATTGGTATTGCATATGGAGTATTAGGTACAGATTCAGATACTAATCCAGATAATACAACAAAAGTACCATCGACTGTTGAAGAATCCTCTGGCTTATCAGGAGAAGTTACAATTGGATTAATTCTCCCACTTACAGGAGATTTAGCCACTCATGGTGAAGAAAATTGGGAGGGTTCAAAATTTGGAGTAGTTGAATTTAATAAACATCTAGAAGAAATAGGTGCTCCATGGCATCTCAAAATGGTTTCAGAGGACTCGGCAACAAGTCCCGTTATCGCATTAGAAAAATTATCTTCACTTAATGCAAAAGGAATTAGTATTGTAGTAGGTCCTGAGACTAGTTCAAACATTAGAAACATCAAAGGATATTCAGATTCAAACAACATGTTGCTTGTTAGTTGTTGTTCTTCTGCACCCGCATTAGCTATTCCAAATGACAGTGTATTTCGTCTAGTACCAGATGATTCCAATCAAGGAGCTGCACTTGGAAAATTAATTCAACATGAAGAAATCAAAGTGTTGATTCCAGTTTGGAGAGGAGACACATGGGGTGATGGACTACAAGAGGCTGCATCTAATTCATTTACAGAGAGAGGAGGTCAAGTAGATGAGGGGATTCGTTATAATCCAGAATCTCCAGAATTTTCAGCATCAACTTCTCTATTAGCTGAAAAAGTACAAGAGTATGTAGATGAATATGGAAAAGAAAACGTCGGCGTTTTGTTTTTGGGATTTGCAGAGATTTTACAATTCACACAATCAGCAGCAGAACATGAAGTTTTAGATGATGTTAGATGGTTTGGACCAGGTGCAAATACAAAAGAACACAAACTAATTGATGACCCAATAGGATTAGAATTTTCAACTAATGTACAGTTTACTACAGTTCAAGTAGCAGCATCTAAAAATCCAACATATGAAAAAGTACAAGCCCATCTAATTAAAACATTAGGTAAAACACCCAATACATTTGTTCATTCGTCATATGACGCAGTATGGATTATTGGACTAGCAATGCTTGAAACTCAAAGTAGTGATGTCAGCATCATTAAAGAGGCAATTCCGGGAATTGCAGAAAGTTACAGTGGTGCAATCGGATCTACAAAACTCAATGCCGCAGGAGATTTGGCTCAAGCCAACTATGAAGTATGGGGAATTAGAGGCGGAGAGTGGATAAAACTAGGACAATATACTCAGAGTGATGATTCTATATCACTTAGTTAATTCCCAAGTATAATTTTCCTAATTCTGGATGAGATAGTAGTTCTTCTGATTTTCCTTTGAATACACCCTTACCATTTGCCAAAAGATAGACATAATCACACATTTTTAATGCTCGTCTTACGTTTTGTTCAACTAGAATTACCGTAATTCCAAAATCATCTCTAATCTGTTTTATTTTTGATATTACTTCATCAGCTAACTTTGGAGACAAACTGGCAGTTGGCTCATCAAATAGCATAACTTTTGGTTGTCTAATTAAGGCCATAGCCATAGCAAGCATTTGTCTTTCACCACCACTAAGAGTATCTGCTTTTGATTTTTCATATTTTTTCAATATGGGAAATGTTTCAAATATTTCAGGTAGTCTAGTGGATTGTGTCTTAGAATCAAGAGTATAACTTGCCATAGTAAGATTCTCTTTTATTGTAAGATTTGCAAATACATTATTTGTTTGAGGAAGGTAGGCAATTTTTTTTCTTGCCACTTCATGTGGTGCAAGCCCTGTAATGTTTTTTCCATGATAACTAATTTCTCCAGAATATACATCACATAAACCAAAAATGCTTTTGAGTAAGGTACTTTTTCCACTACCATTTGGTCCAACAATAACTGTAATCTCTTTTTCTTTTGCCTCAAAATCAACTCCAAAAAGGATATGGCTATTCGCATATCCTGAATTTAGATTATTCACACGAATTATTGAATTGACTTGTTTTGGTGACATTCATTCTCCCAAATATGACTCTACAACTTCTGGATGTTTTATTACATCATTAGGATTTCCTTGTGCAATGATTTTTCCTTGATTCATTGCAAAAATATAGTCTGCATATTGTAATGCAATGTCCAGTCTATGTTCTACAATTAGAAATGTGATTTTTTGTTTCTTGCAAATTTTTGAAATCTTGTCAAAGATCTCATGAGCTAAAGTGGGGTTTACTCCTGCAATAGGCTCATCCATTAGTATCATTTTTGCACTTGACATCATGGCACGGCCTAACTCAAGAAGTTTTTGCTGTCCTCCACTTAGATTCTGGCTAACAGTATCTTTTTGCTTAATCAAACCAACCATCTCCATAATCTCTAGTGCATCATCTGTGATTTTTTTCTCATCATCTTTCCATTTTGACTTTAGGGGAGCCAAAAGAAAAGATTCTCCAGAATTATCTCCACTAGATATAACAAAATTTTCTAGAGTTGTAAGAGTTCTAAAGGGTTGAGGAATTTGCCAGGTTCTAACCAACCCAGTGTTAAAAGTATCATAGAGTCCTTTTGTAGTAATGTCCTGTCCATCAAATACAATCTTGCCACCATCAGGTTTTAGCATTCCAGATATTACATTAATCAGAGTGGTTTTTCCACTTCCATTAGGACCAATTAATTGGTAAATTTTACCTTCTTCAATTTCCATATCAATTCCATCAAGAACAGTATGACCACCAAAATGTTTTCTAATATCAGAAATTAATAAAATTCCCATCAATACATCAAAGGCATAAAGAAATTAAGGGTTTTCGATGAGATAGTGATGACTTGGCATATGATCCAATATTTTCTGATGCGATAATTTTTGCAAGTCTTTTAGCACTACTCAGTATTGGTCTTACACTAACATACATCACAACTAGAGTACCAAATTTTGCACATGCTTCATTTGCAACAATTGGTGTGTATGTTGCACTAATTGTAACACATGTGTGGGGTCTTGCTCCATACATTGCAATTCCAATATCTTTTGTAATATCAGGAATAGTTGCAGTTTTACTATACACTTTCATTTTAAAGCCATTAATTCGAAAAGGAGCATCGCAAGCAATTCAAATGATTGCAACATTGGCATTTGATTTGGTTATGATTGCCATGCTGAATATTACAGCAGATTATATCGTAAAAACATACAAAATCACATCAAGGGAATTTTCTTTGCGTAGTTATGATATAGATTTTATGGGATTACCATTAATTGTAATAGTAGCTCCAATCACAATTGCAATCTTGGCAATTACACTACACATCATGTTAAGAAAAACAAAATTTGGTATTGCAATGAGGGCTGCAACTGAAAATTCAGATTTAGCTGGAACTGTTGGGATTAATGTCAAACTAGTCTATGGAGTCTCTTGGTTATTGGGAGGAGGTTTTGCAGGAATTGCAGGAGCTTTGATGTCATTGTGGTTTCAAGGAGATCCAAACTTGGGTCCGCAGTTAATACCAAGCATATTTGCTGCAAGCATAGCAGGAGGCTTTCTTTCCATTTATGGAGCAATTGCTGGCGGCATACTAGTAGGATTAACTGAGGTATTGGGAACTAGATTTTTAGCTGGAGAGTTTGGTGCATGGCTAATTGCATACCGTCCGTTAATTCCACTGATATTCATTGTAGTAACATTATTCTTGGCACCAAAGGGATTGGCAGGAATTAACTGGTCAAAGTTGAGGAGACATGGTTCTAGAATCTGAAACTATTTTCATTATAGATTTGCTTGCAATATTTGCAATCTATGTTATTGTCAATATTAGTTTGAATATGGAGTTTGGATATACTGGAATTCCAAACTTTGGTAAAGTGTTAGCAGTGGGAGCTGGTGCATTTGTTGCAGCGGCAATTCCTGGCAGGATATTTGCAAATATTGCAGGAATCGAGGGAGATTACATTACCAATAATTTGCTCATAGTGTCTCAGATCAATTTATGGTTAGTAGACAATGTTGGAATTGGTTTTGTTGTTTTCTTTTTAACGTTAGGAGTGGCCGCGGGTGTTGGCGGAGGTGTTGGTTTGCTTACATCATATCCTGCAATAAGACTGCGAGGAGATTATCTAGCAATTACTTTGTTGGCATTTGGTGAAAGTATCAGAATTATTGGGAATAATTACACACCACTTGTTGGGGGAACATTAGGAGTGCAAATTCCAGATCCACTATCATTTCTACCTAATGAACTTCGTTTTCCAGTAGCTACAATTGGTTTAGTTGCAATTGCAGCTATAGTTTATGTATATAGTGAGAAAATGGTTCGTTCACCACTAGGACGAATGCTTCGAGCAGTCAGAGACAACGAAATGGCAGCAGAAGCTCTGGGAAAAAACTCCAATCATATTAGAATAAAAATAATCATGGTCTCAGCTGCACTTGCAGCAATTGGCGGGGCATTGTATGCGTTTTATGTTGGTGGAACAATTGCATTTGCATACGACAGAGCTAGCTGGACGTTTTGGCCATTTCTTATGATATTGATTGGAGGATTGGCAAACAACAAGGGCGTATTGATTGGGACGTTAATCTTTGTAACACTACGAAAGTTTATCATATTTTTCAAAGATTCACTTGAAGGATTTGTTCCATTTGATGTAGTCTGGCTTGACTTTTTGTTATTAGGAGTTATTTTACTTGTAATACTATTGTATCGTCCACAAGGAATCTTTGTAGAAAAACCAACCCCAACTATATCACATAAAGGGGAAGATAATCAATGGAATATTAAGAAAATGTTTAATTTCTTTTTTAAATAATTGTTTTTCACATCAACCAGACCAGTAGAGTAAGTTGTCTCTAGAAGAGTCCCAAATCCAGATAAATTATTGTTCACACGCAAAAAATTGTTTAGTGAAAGTTGGACAGCACAGAATAGATAGTACGATATTTAGAATCTAAGATTTTTTATCATTTTTCTTAGAATTATTCTTAGCATTATCTATTTCTTGTTGAACCCTTTTTGCTTCCTGTGCAGCTAGTCTATCTGCTTCACGTTGAAGTT
This sequence comes from Thaumarchaeota archaeon casp-thauma3, assembly GCA_001510275.1. Taxonomy (GTDB): domain Archaea; phylum Thermoproteota; class Nitrososphaeria; order Nitrososphaerales; family Nitrosopumilaceae; genus Nitrosopumilus. Next base: position 3,767 of record LFEY01000020.1, on the reverse strand, counting down.
TCTCCTTTTACCCCACAACTTTTATCATTACAGATTTCATGATTCTTTATCTGGCATATCTCTAGTCTTTGATAACACAAACCCTAAATTTTTCTTTTCCTTATCTTTTTCATTAAAGATGAGGTCAGAATCGCCTTCTTTCTTTTTAAATTCATCAAATTCCTCTTTTTGCTTAAGCATTTTTTTACGATATTCTTCATCTTCCTCGATAGTCATGAATTCTCTGTATGAATTATGAAATTAAAAGTTTAGAATCTACTTACTACGACCTTTCTTTTTTCTTTGTTGGTCACTTTTGTATTTTTTAACTCGTTGTTTTAATTCAGATGATTTCTCGCCTTTCTGTTTTCTCCCGTCTTTTTTCTTGGATTTTTTCTCAGTCATATTATTCATCTAAATCTTGATCATCTGTCTTTTGAAAAGTCATATCAGGTCCTTGACATGACTCACATTTTTCCATTATACCAAATTCATTCTTGAACTCGCCTTTTCCATCACATCTAAAACAAACCATGAATTTCTTGCGTTAATTATGAACTTAAGCGTGTTGGAGTTTAGAATCTAAAGAACAATCCTAACCTGAAATCATGTCTTTTTTGGTTGCAGTAGACAAATTTGATTCTGCAATTGTAATTTTATCAGATAATTCAGATAATTACCAAAAAGTAAGGTTTATTGGCTTAAAACAATTCGTTTAACAGTAATTGGTTTGCACGCCAAGTTATGTAAACCGTTTAGTGGCTTAGGTCACTAGGCGTGTTTTCATAACCCTAGTGGGATTAATTTCCCACTAGGATATTCTTCTTTTCTAACCAAACAATCTCAATCCATCTGATCGGGTTTTGATTTTTCATTCAAAACTTTTTGACTATTATCTAGACTTTATCAAAATCTCAAATTCACTACCTGTGTTGCAATTAATTATAATATACACTTGCATACATTAAATGGTATTCATAATAGATAAGGATCCCTTATGTAATTTCATATAATTAGAAAATTACAACGAAAAAATACAATACGGTAGCCCAAATTAAGACTTGATTGTAATTTTCTCACCAATACCTACAATTTTATCAGAAGATATTATTCTTGTTTTAAAACCAGATCTTATCTCAAGTGATTCAAGCTTATTTGTGTCAGAGTTGAGATTTATTTTGATTATCTTACCTATATTTTTCCCATCAGTTCCTACAACTTTATCGTGAGGTTTTATAGGAATGGTATTCAAATACAATCCCGATTCATCTAAGTGATCAAAATAATCTCTTGATAGAAAATATTCTTTAGACCATCTCTTTTTTACAATTATTCCTGACATGGAGAAGGTTTGAGAATCAATGTATAATGATTTGATTTTACCACAATTCAGAGATTTACTATCAAAAACAGTTATTCCAAGAAATTGTTGAATAGTCCAGTATTTTGTGGATTGTATATTTTGTTTTTTCATGCTTTACCTCTTAAGTAATTTCTTGTGCACATTTTGCAGAACAACAAACTCTATACATATCATGAAACTCGTTTCCACAATGTTTGCATATTTTAATCATATTCATAAAATCAGATAAAAATTTTTATTATTCAGAAATGGACTCAATCAAAATTGACATTATTAGTCACATTTATTGTGATATTTTTTTGGTTACCGCATCAATTCTCATGATTTCAACTTTTTTCTTTGGTCCAGTCAATCTTGCTTCATATATTGGAACATATACTTTGGTGATACTATCCAACACAAAATGCTTATTTAGATTTTTTACTTCATAATCAAATGACATTTCTTGTAATGTGTCTTCTAGTTTTTTAATTGCATCTTTTATTGTAATTTCAAATTCTTTTACAGTATTTTTTTCCAACACTTGTTCAGGATAGTGTTCTTTTGATATGGAATCTAACTTGTATGGAAATGTACGTACTGTGCCATGGTGATCAAGGGTTATCTCTTTTATTTCAGTAACAAAAATATGTTCATCTAATTCAAGTTCAACTTTGTTTTTACCATCTTTATTTATTTTTTTCCTAAATTTAGATTTATGACTAATTGGAAAAACTCCATGTCTTTTTAGAATCTACTAATTCCTCTATATCCTGATTATTTACTTGCGGTCTTAATACAATGATTTTAGGTTTATGAGATTCTTCTTCCAAATCCATAGTCTCATATCTTATTCCTCAATTTAAGGACATCAGTATTTTTGAGATAAAATCCTAAGACTTGAATCTTTTTATGAGAATGGATTAGATTGGTTGCATGGACCTAAAGTCAGAAAAATCGATTAAAGAGTATCTAAGAAAATTATCTGATGATACGATAATCAAGTATTATCTTGATATAGAATATTCTCCGTTTCCTGTTTTAACCATTGAAGAATATAATCGCAGATTTAAACAAAAGTCCAAAGATGAAATTATAAAAACTCTAAAGATTCAAACACGTTTAGCTCGTAAAAAAACTCAAGAATTCAGCAAAATGACAAAAAAATACAAATTAGTTGATGATATAACCAAACAAAAATCTCAAGAGTTCATAAATCAGGCAAAGAAAAAAGGGTATGATGTAAGTGAACAAATTGCCAAGAAGAGTAGAATTCTAGGATCCAAACTAAGAAAAAATGCAAAATCAAATATAGAAAGAGGTATTAAAGCAGGAAAAGCACTCAAAAACCCTGCACGTAAACATCTAGAGTTGTTAGAAAGTCTTGGAGAATTAAAAAAGTCAGGAATAATCACAAGTAAAGAATTCCAAGAAAAAAAGAAAAAAATTCTTTCAAAAATTTGATCCTAGAACAGAATTTAGAAAAATATCTAAAACAATTCTAATCTACATAATTTGACATTTCAAAATCAAATCTTATCTAAGATTTGTTTCTTTTTTTGAGTAAATTCTTCATCAGTCAAGATTCCAAGTTCTTTGAGTTTAGCTAGTCTTTCTAGGATCTCTAGATTAGCAGCACCATACTGTGTACCAATCTTGATTCTTCCTACAAGTAATTCAAAAAAGTAAAAAAAAGCATTGACTATTTTTTTATAAAATCTTGGGCTATTATTTTTTAATATAATTCCTTGTTCCAAACTTTTTTCTTTGATTTTCAAAGAGTTGTTTTTTAGTGATTCCCAACATGCTTGTGATTTTATGAATTCAGTTCCAGATTCTACTGTTTTATTGTAATTTTTTACCACATTATCGTAAATTTTACCTTGTTTTTTCTTAATCATTTTTTTAAAACCTTCTGTTTTTGTCTCTTCATGTACCATATTTCTTATCCTCCATATTGTTAGTATAATTTGATTATTTAACACCATCAATTTTGGTTAATTAGATCTAGGATTAGACACGAATTTTTCGTTTAGGATATAACTAAATAAATTCTAGATAAGTTTGTGGTAAATGTATTCATATGTGCCTGATTTCTTAGATAAAATTAGATTCTAAACTATTTTTTTGAATACCATTTGTGATGAAATGTCATTTGAATCCAGAGTTTTTTGCAGAGAGATTTGAGTTAAATGATGATTTTCAAGCCTAATTATTGTAACATTTTCAAATTTCAAGATCATCCTTAAGTAATTTAACTCGATATGAAAGTGGGCATGAAGGAGAAAAACTTGTACCTATTGCGGATTTAAGAATAATGATAACTAAAGAAGAAAAATGTGAATTTTGTGGTTGTAGAGGCGGGGGTACAATTTGTTATTATGATTGTGGATGTCATAAACCAAAAGATGAAAAGGTGTTACCTAAGAAATGACCACAAAAGATT
>LFEY01000019.1 GCA_001510275.1 Thaumarchaeota archaeon casp-thauma3 | reverse complement strand
AACCTGAACCAACACCAGAACCTGAACCAACACCAGAACCTGAACCAACACCAGAACCTGAACCAACACCAGAACCTGAACCAACACCCGAATTAGAATTACCTGAACCAACACCAGAATTAGAATCCCCAGAACCTGAACCTCAACTAGAATTCATAGAACCAACACCTGAACCCGAAATTACTTCTAGTGAAACACCTGGTTCTCCTCGAATATCCGAAGAACGTGATATAATTTTTGTTGGCACAAAACCAATCATGACTTATGTTTCTGCAACCTTAACACAACTATCTACAAGAAAGACTGTAACCATAAAAGCTAGAGGAAAAAGAATTACACAAGCTGTTGATGTATCTCAAATGATTCTTAAAAGAATGGATACAGTAGGGTATGTTATTAGTGATGTAAGAATTTCATCTGATTCTCTTACTTCTCAAGATGGAAAGCAGCGTAATGTATCTACAATGGAAATTGACCTTTCAAAAAACTAGTTTAAGAAATTTAATTTTAGTTGGAATCGGAATTTCAATCATTGGAATCTCAATTGGGTTTACTGGGAATTCTTGTGGTATACAACATATGATAATTTTAAACGAAATTACTTCATACGAGAAAACCCTTGAACCTGAATTCTGTGAAACTATAGTTGAGAAAATTGATTTATTTAATGATGATTGTGAACCTCAAATTGAAATTTTAGATTGCAGTTAAGGCAACAGATTTGTCAAAAATGTAATTCCAAAATAAATTAACATTAAACTTAATCCAATCATCAGTATCTTGTAATTTTTACTAGATAGAATTTTTGAACTTTTTGATGCAAGAAATGAAATTGCTCCTAACCATGCAAAATCCATCCAAATATGTAAACCAAATACAATTAGTATGCCTGCAAATGCCCAAATTAACATTGCATCTGAAATTAATTTGAATCCGATGGTCAACCACCAAATTATAAAAAATGGATTTAATGCACTTAGTATAATTCCTGCAAATAGTGGGCCTTGTTTTAGATTAAAAGAATCATATTCTTTTTTTCTAAATATTGTTCTAATCTGTATTATTGCAAATACAAAAAGTGTAATTGCACCGAAAATGGAAATCATAATCCTAAATTCTGGAAATGATTCTAAAGAAAAAACCCCTATTCCTAATAGAATTATTAATGGGAATTCGACAATTGTGTGACCAACTGCCATCTTAAAACCTGCTCTTGTACCTTGTCTTAATCCATATGATACATTTGCTGCAAAAAGAGGTCCAGGTGTCATCACTCCTGATGCTGAAACCACTATGACTAATATTGCAAATTCAACGATCTGAACCATTGTCTTCTGACATAATTGACTTTCAGTTGTGAAATAAACATAATTAAAAAATTCTACCTATACATGGAATCTTTAAGATATTTTGATTCTTTTTCTGTTTCTTTAATTAGTTCTTCAGCTTTTTTAGCTTCTTTTTGTAATGATGAAATATTGCATGAAGCTCCTGGAATTAATTGAGACATAACACTACAAAGACGTGCACTTGATTTAAAATCTGGGCCTCTTCCATCTGTCTGAAAAATTATCACAATTACATCTTGACCTGTTACACTTCCTTCATTTAATAATATTGCTGGAATTCCTGGCACTGTTCCATGTTCTAAAACTTTCAAACCTGCTTCTCTAACTTTTGCTCTAGCTGAATCTGTATTCCCAATTCCCCTCATCTCTTCATTACCGTCTGATGATTTGACTGCAACACTGCTAACAATTAATCCAATTTCATGTTTCTTTGCCCAGTCTAGCATTGTTTCAGCTACCTCTCTATGTAGTGATTGATCAAGAGTTAGATATGACAAAAATACTCCCACCTTCAAATTCTCGTTAACAAAAATTCTAGTTGGAAAATTGGGGGTTCCCTCTTTGATCACACTGATTGGTGGAAAACTATCTGAATCAATAATTCCTACTAACTCAAATTCTGACGTATGTATCATTGATTCAGTTGCAATTGCACTAGTAAATCCAACTGATGGAAATCCATCAATAAGATACCCGCCTTTTAAATTCGATGGTTTTAATTCTTTGATTCTAATTTTAGGAAGCAATGAATAATTTTTGTATTGATAGAATAATAATTTTTATCTATTTTTTCAATTTTGAAACAAGTGCTGCATAGATAAAAGGCAGAATTGTTGTCACTTCTGCATGGAGTGTTGTCTGTTTTGCTTCTCGTGTGACTTTTCCCCATGAAATTGCCTCTTTGACTAATGCGCCACTAAGACTTCCATCAAATTCTTGTGCAGTTGTAATGTAAAATGCATAATCTAATCCTTCTCTGTATTGATTCCACCATAATGTGTGATGTTTTGAAATTCCCCCTCCAATCATAAATGCCCCTGATTTTTTTGCTTTGAAAATTAATCCAGAAAGTAATTCTGAATCTCCTACTATATTTAATTTGAAATCATTGTGTTTTTGTGTGAACATCCAAATTTGACTTCCTACAGCTCCATCCATAATTCCTGGAACTACAACACTGACATCATTTTTGTATGCCCAATAAAGAAATGAATCTTCTCCCAAATGTTTTCCAATCATTTTGCATATTTCAGCAGTAGTCATCTCTTTTGTTCCATTTTGATATTCTTCTTCTAAAAATGACTGTATTTTGTCTTCAATGATTGGCCCATAACTTTCCATAGGCACAAGTACGTTACCTAATCTGTGGATATTTTGGTCTGCCAACTCTTTATCATCCATTGTAAATGAACCTGCTTTGTAATGTGAGAAATGTCTTGCAATATCATGATCTAATGATCCACAAGTTACCATGGCAACATCAAACCATTTGTTTTTAATCATATCTTTGATGATTCCTCTTAATCCTGTTGACATTACAGCTGCCACAAATGAGATAAATCTAAGACATTGATCATCTGAAATCATTTTTGTTAAAATTTCTAATCCGTCTGATAAGTTTACTGATTCAAATCCTCCTGATTTAGATAACTCTTCAAATATTTTTTCTATTGATGTGGTTGAATCAATCTCAATATCTTTTACTGGGGGGCCTGGCTCTATCATAATTTCGATCGTCGGTGGCGAGTATAAATTTCTGTCTTAATTGAAATTACTTCACCAAGTCTCTAAGAAAACTTTTAACCCGCCCAATGACACCATTTTTTGAATGGTAGATAGAATTAAAGTTGGTTTAGTAGGTATTGGTAATTGTTTTTCAGGATTAATTCAAGGAATAGAATACTATCGAAAAAATCCCTCTCAAGAGGTCACAGGAATTATTCATGACAAATTAGCTGGATATGGAATTCATGATATTGACTTTGTTTGTGGATTTGATGTAGGTGAAAATAAAGTAGGAAAACACCTCATTGAAGCAATTTATGAATACCCCAACATGGTTGACTGGATTTCAAAAGATGACATGCCAAAAACAGATGCTAAAGTCTATGAAAGTCCTATCTTAGATGGAGTTGGAGTGTGGGTAGAAAATAGAATTAAACCCATTCAAAGTTCTAAAACTACTGAACAAATTGCCGATGAAGTAAAACAAATACTCAAAGATACTGGAGTTGAAGTCATTGTATCTTATTTGCCTGTAGGCTCTGATAAAGTAACCGAGTTCTGGGCTCAAATCTGTCTAGATACTCACACTGCTTTTGTAAATTGTATTCCATCGTTTATTGCATCTGATGAAAAATGGGCCAAAAAATTTGAAGAAAAAAATATCCCTTGTATTGGTGATGATATCAAAGGTCAAGTTGGTGCAACTATAGTCCATAGAACCTTGGCTAAATTATGTAGTGATAGAGGAACAAAAATTGAAAAAACATATCAAATCAATGTTGGAGGAAATACTGATTTTCTAAACATGAAGGAACAAGATAGACTAGCCTCAAAGAGAATCTCTAAAACAGAAAGTGTGCAAAGTCAACTTAAAGAAAGACTAGATGATGATCAAATCTATGTTGGCCCTTCTGATTTTATTCCATTTTTAGGTAATACAAAACTCATGTTTATGAGAATTGAGGGTCGTCAATGGGCAAATATCCCATACAATATGGAAGTTCGTTTAGAAGTTGATGATAAAGCAAACTCTGCAGGAATCGTAATTGATGCAATTAGATTGGCAAGAATTGCCCTTGATAGAGGAGTTGGCGGACCAATCAAGCCAGCAAGCGCTTATTTAATGAAGCATCCAATAGAACAAACTTCTGATGTTGCAGCAAAAGATGCATGTGAAAAGTTTGTTGCTGGGGAATAATCATTGAAACTTATTTGAATCTAAAAATCTGATTTTTCTACTTTTTTGTTCTAGATCCGATTATTTTCATTAGGCATTAGTTAGCTATTTTCTAGTTATAGGTAGGCACAATTAGAGATATTTTATTCTAAAAAATACTAATTACAATTAGCATCACTACGAAAAATATCATAATAAAACAAGAAAAATTATGCAATTATGTCAACTAAACTTGTTAACTATCGATTATCCTACCTTTTGAGAAAAGATCGTTATTGGTTCATGTTAAAAAAGTCGAGATCTTTGGATTCAAATCATTTGGATTTAAGAATACTACTGTTCAGTTTGAACCTGGCCTTGTGTCGATCTCTGGCCCAAATGGTTCTGGCAAAAGTAACATTTTAGATGCAATTATTTTTGCAATGGGTGAAAACAAACCCAAAATGATGAGGGTTGATAAATTACGATCATTAATTCATGATATTGAGGGAAATCGCCATGGACCAAAAATGACCCGATCTAGTGTACACTTTGATAATTCTGATAGAAAAATTCCTGTAGATTCTGATAATGTTGAGATCACAAGAGAAATGAATGAAACTGGTGAAAGCACATACTATCTTAACAAAAAGCAAACAACTCGAGGCCAAGTTGTTGATTTACTTGATATGGCAAACGCAGGTTTAGGTCAACTTAATGCAATCCAACAAGGAACTGTAACTAGAATTTCTGAATTTACATCTGACGAAAAAAGACAAACAATTGAGGATTTAATTGGCTTATCTTACTTTGATGAAAAAAAGACAGAATCTCTGAAACAACTAGATGAAGCTGATAGAAGATTTGAAATTGCAGCAGCAAAAATGGGGGAAATCAAAAAAAGAATTGATGAACTTGAAGAGGAACGAAACCAAAAACTACGTCATGATCTTTTAGAGCGTGAACTTAATCGATACAAAGCAATAACTGCTGCAAATAAAATGAAGGTTGTTTCAAGCCAAAAAACCTCAAAAGAGTCTGCTTTACACACTATAACTACTGAAATCACCCAATTTGATGATGAAAGAAGTACCCTAAGAGTTGAGATTGGTGCTTTGGAAACTGAAAAAGCAAAGTCAATGACAGCAGCTAATGATTACAATCAAGAAAAAACATCACTGGATAAAGAAATTAGCTCTGCAATGGAACAATATGAAATTGATAATAGTGCAATTTCTGCATCAAAGAAAAGAATAGAACAACTTGATAATAGGATTCCAGAAATCAAAACAGATCTAGAAGAAATTAAAAATACTACAAATGACATTGATAATCAAGTTCTAAAAATAAAAGAATCAATTGAAGAAACAAACCTCAAGAAGAATAAAATCAATAAAGATCTAGAGGTTGTTGATTCTGAAAGCAAAAAAATTCTAATAGAGCAGTCTAATATTGCAGCTAAAAAATCTGAGATTGATAACAAAATTAAGGCTCTTGAAAATCAACTAAATAAATCTAAACTCAAACTTTTCACAACTCGACAAGAAAAAGAAGATTCTCAAATTAAAATTAAAATGAATTCTACAAAATTTAATGAATTGGAACAAGGTCTTTTGAACTTGTCTACATCTAAATCTAAATTTGAATCAATGATGAAAAATCATGATGCAACCATTACTGAACTAAAATCTAGAATTACAAAATTACAAGTGAAAAAATCAAAGATCCATAATGACTTAGAAGAATGGGGATTGATATTAGAAAAATCAAGTAAAGCTGCAACTCATTATGAATCAAAAATTAAAACAGTTAAAGGATTTTTGCATGAAGATTACACTGTTGCAAAATTAAAAGAGGATGCAGACAAACTTGGCATTCAAGGTTTGGTATATGAAATGATTTCATGGGATAAAAAATATGAGCGTTCTATTTTAGCTGTGAGTTCTGATTGGATCAAGGCAATTGTTGTAAAAGACTTTACAACTCTACTTGGAATTGCAGAATTTGCTAAAAGTAAGAAACTTCCGAAACTAAAGATTATTCCACTTGATGCTATTCCAAAATTCAAACTAACTATTCCAAAAGAACCGGGGGTCATAGGCATTCTTGCTGATTATGTGGATAGTGATTCTGCTTATTCTACGCTCAAAACATTCCTATTTGGAAATATCGTGCTTACCGAAAACCGAGAATCTGCATATAATGTATCCAAATTAGGATACAAATCTGTAACTTTGGATGGCGAATACTTTGCGGCAAAAGGTGGTACTGTCGTAATTGATATTAATTCAAAGATTTCAAAACTTACAAAATTCATTTCAATGAGTAGTGATATTGATGGCCTGTTACAATCTGTCAGCCTGATTAAAAAATACTTAGTAAAGAAAAAACATTTTTTGGAAAAATTAGAAGACTCGATTCAGTCAAATAATAATAGACTTTCTATTTCAGAAAAATCTTTGATCTCAACAAATGAGAATTACTCTAATTTGAAATCAAAAATTGATTCTATAATGAACATAAAAGAAAAACTGACAAAAAGAAATTCTGAATTAACTTCTAGAAATGTAAACATTGAATCAGAAATAACTAGTAATGAATCTCATGTTGAATCACTAAATGAACGTATTACAATTGTTGAAGATAACTATGCTACTGGAGAACAAACTCGTATTGCAAATGAGTTGTCTAAAATTAATGTAAAGAAAGCAGATCTTGAGACACTATACACAACAATTATGAATGAATATCGTGACAAATCCTCTCAACTAACAGTCTTGCAAACTGAAGATAATAGTAAAAAATCTCAATCTAAACGACTCTATGATGAAGAAAATTCTTTGAATTTAGAATGTCAAGAATTAGAATTAAAGATTCAGGAATTAGAAAAACAAAAAGAACCAAAAAGTGAAATTCTTATAAAATTAAGAGGAAAAGAGAATGATCTTATTGCTACTTCTGGTTCATCTATTGGGCAACTTAAAGAATATGATGATAAACTTAAAATTTTATCTGAAAAAGACAGAGACTTGACAAAACAAATTAGCACATTGGAACGTCAATCCGATTCATTGAATCATGATTTACATGATTTGAAAGAAAATGAATCTAAATTACGGCAAATTCTTTCTACTTTTGGCTTTGATAAAGACATGGAAACTTTTGATGTTGAATCAATTGTTCAGGGACTAACTGGTGAATTGGCTTCCCTTAATGCATTAAATGCAAAGGCACCTGAAACATATCTTGAAGTCTCTTATGGGTATCGTTCAATGTCAACTAGAAAGAATTCTCTTGAGGAGGAAAGAAATTCAATTATAAAATTCCTTGAAGATGTTGAAAAAGATAAACGACAAACATTCTTGGATGCATTTGATATAGTAGATAAAGAAATTCGGTTAATATTCAATAAAATGACTAATGGAAATGCTTGGTTGGAATTACAAAATGAAGATAATATTTTTGATTCTGGAATTTCTTATCTAATTCAATTCCCAAACAAACCAAAAAGAGAATCTACATCAATTAGTGGCGGTGAAAAGACGTTAGCTGCAATTGTATTTGTACTTGCACTTCAAAAGCTAAAACCTTCTCCCTTTTACTTGTTTGATGAGATAGATGCACACCTTGATGCACCAAACTCTGAAAAACTTGCAAAGATCTTAGAGGAAAGATCTAAAGAAAGTCAATTTATCTTGGTATCTCTAAAGGATTCTGTTATACAAAAAGCAAAACTGATCTACGGTGTTTTTCCAAAAAATGGTGTCTCACATGTTGTAACTTACAAAGATAAACGAATGCCTTCTGTTAGAACATCCTAGTCTAGTTTTACATAACATGCAGAATATTGATCATCGTCAACCTTTTCTAAGTTAGGTTCATCCTTGCATTTATCAATCACATATGGGCATCTTGCCCTAAATCTACATCCTTGATAAACATCAATATCTGATGGCTCATTTATTCGAATTTTTCTCTCTCTATGAAGATTCTCAGGATCTGGTTCTGAAATTGCATCAATTAGTGCTTGTGTGTATGGATGTTTTGGATTTACTAACACTTTGTTAATTGGACCCATTTCTACAATTTTACCAAGATATAAAATTCCTATTCTTTGACCAAAATATCTGGCTGTTGCTAAATCATGAGTGATGTAAATAAATGAAATATTGTATTTTTTCTGCAATTCTTGCATTGATTCAAGCATTTCTGCCCTAATTGATACATCTAACATTGACACTGGCTCGTCTGCTATGATTATTTTTGGCTTTAGTGCTAATGCTCTTGCCAAGACTACTCTTTGTCTTTGACCTCCTGATAACATGTGGGGGTATTTCTTTACTATCTCTTCTGCAGGTTCTAATTTTACTTCGTGTAAAACTTCAATGACTCTTCTTAACCTTTCATCTTTATTTCCGATATTATGAATCTCAAGAGGCTCTGATACAATACCACCAATTCTCATTCTTGGATTGATAGAATCATACGGATCTTGATGGATCATTTGACAATTCATCCTAATTTTTTCTAAATTCTTTTGTTCATCATTGATTTCCTGTCCTTCAAAAAAAATTTTTCCAGAATCTGGCTGAATTGATTTTAGAATCAATTTTGCGATAGTTGATTTTCCCGAACCTGATTCTCCAGCTAACACAAAAACCTCCCCTTTTTTAAGATAAAATGAAACATCATCTGTAGCTCTAACTGTGTTGGATTTTGAACCAAACAATCCTTTTTTTGTAAAGTGTTTTTTCAAATGTTCTACTTTGAGTATTTCATTCACTGACTGTTGTAAATTGAAGAACTATATCAAGAAATATGGTTTGGGCGTAAACAATTGGGATAAAGCATTTATGTCAAATAAATACGATTTTAATACTTGAGCAACACTGTACAAAAAAACATTGATTACAAAAAATATGTAGTATCCTCTAATCTTCAGTACTTTAAACCACATGCTACAAAAATTGAGAAAACATTTGCCGAAGAAATATCCTCTAGCTTGAATAACGATTCTAAATCCATTCATCCCAAGTTTTTTTATGATAAAAAAGGGTCAGATTTGTTTGAAAAAATTTGCTCTTTGCCTGAGTACTATCCTACAAGAACTGAAATTACTATACTAAAGAAACTACAGGATGACTTAGATTCCTATATTGATGAAAGTTTTCGATTAGTTGAACTTGGTAGTGGCACATCTGTAAAAACTAGATTAATTCTTGATATATTTACAAAATTACAGAATACTACTGAGTACTTTCCAATAGACATCTCTGAGATTCTCACAGAAAGCTCTGAACAATTATTGAAAGATTATTCTGGCTTGCATATTACTGGTATAATTGATACTTATGAAGGTGGTTTGCAATTTCTTAAGAATTTTGATGATAAGAAAAACTTGATTATCTTTTTGGGTTCTAGTTTTGGTAACTTTTCTCCAAATGATGGTTACAAATTTTTACAGAAAATAAATTCTACAATGAAATCAGGTGATCTCTTTTTGATTGGATTGGATTTAGTAAAAGACAAACAGATTTTGGAATCTGCATATACTGACTCTCAAGATGTAACTGCAGAATTTAATCTCAATGTTCTTTCTAGAATTAATGATGAGCTTGATGCTGATTTTTATTTGAAAAATTTTGCTCATCATGCAATTTACAATGAAGAAGAACAAAGAATTGAGATGTATCTAAAATCACTTGTAAACCAATCCGTTATTATATCAAAATCTAATCTTTTATTGAATTTAGAAAAAGATGAATTAATTCATACTGAGTATTCTTATAAATACAAATTGTCTCAAATTCATGAATTACTTACTAGTACAGGATTTGAAATTAAACATACATGGTTAGATGATAACCAGTATTTTTCACTAACCTTGGTATCAAAAAATTAAACATCTTCTGCACATCTCAAGCCTGAGAATAACCATCTCTCATCTAGTCTGAAGAAATTCCTGTAACTTCCTCTAATTGACATTTTTGGAGTCCCAAATGATCCTCCTCTCAAGACTTTTTGGTTTGTAAACCATTTGTCATTATACTCATCAAATCCTGTTTTGAATCCAGGGTATCCCGTAAATTCTGATGATGTCCATTCCCATACATCTCCAATCATTTGTTGACATCCTGACTGGCTAGCTCCCTCTGGGTATGTTCCAATTTCAGTACATCCCCAATAGTATGATTCAAGAAGGTTGCTTTTTTCTTCAGTTGGACCTTCATTTCCCCAAGGGTAGATTGTTTTTTCTTGTTTTTCTTCATTCCAACAAGCTGCTTTTTCCCACTCTGCTTCAGTTGGAAGCCTTTTTCCAGCCCATTTACAATACGCATCTGCTTCATAGTAACTCACATGACATACAGGTTCAGTTGGATTGATTTTTCTAATTCCTAAAAAGTCTCTTACATTCCATTCATTGTCAATTTTTTCCCAGTACATTGGGGCTTCCAATTTATTTTCTTTAACTTTCTCCCATCCATCTGACAACCAATATTTGTATGTCTCATATCCCCCATCTTCTATGAATTCTAAATACTGTTGATTTGTTATTGGAAAAACATCTATCTTGTAATCGTTAAGGTAAACTTTGTGTTCTGGTAATTCAATATCGTAACAATAGTCTTTTCCATTGTATCCAATTGTGTATATCCCTCCTTTAATCTCCACAGATTTTTTTTCCACTTTATTTTGTTTTAGAATATTATTTTTTCTTACGGGTCTGTATTGTTCTGCAAGCAAATGTTGTAAATCATATGTAAGTAGCTCTTGATGTTGGCATTCATGGTGAAATCCCATGGTGATTAATCTAAGTGCATCATCACTCAAAGTTTGAGATTCAATAAATTGTTCCACTCTCTGATTAATTGTGTCAAAGTATTCAAAAACTTGTTCAATTGTTGGTCTTGAACTAATCCCTCGTAGTCCCTTATCATGTGGAGCCCCAAATTGTTGATAATAGGAATTCAGATATTCAGAGAATTCTTTTGAATAAAATTCATAATTTTTATCTAATTTACTCATGATTGCCTCGTAAATCCAACTAACATGACCAATATGCCACTTTGGTGGACTCATGAAAAATGCAGTTTGAACAATAAAATCATCTTTCTCTATAGTCTTTACAAGTTCAAGCGTTCTGCTTCTTGTTTCTCTAAACTGTTCTAGCAGTGGTCTTTTTTGTTCTAATTCTAAACTTGAAACCATTATTGAAAAATTATATTTTTTGCATTATTATATTTGCGGGTAGATTTCTAGTATCCTCTTGCAAAAATTGGAACAGATACACTTTGTTCATGACAGTACATGCATTTTTCATTCGTATTTTCACTATTAAATGGAATAACTCTAATGTCTGCACCTGTCTCTTCTTTGATTTTTTCTTCACATTCTAATTTTCCACACCAAGGAGCATTAAAGAAACCCCCTTTCTCAATTTTTGATTTGAATTCTGTATAATCTGAAATGTCTATGGAATTTGCCTTTCCTTGTTCTTTGGCTATTTTTAGCATGTCACTTTGGATTTCATCTAAAATTGTGGGCATTTTCTCAATTTCAGTAAATTCTAAATTTGATTTTTCACGATTGTATCTTTTTGCCAAAACCACACTTTGTTTTTCTATGTCTTTAGGCCCAATCTCTAGTCGTATGGGCACTCCTTTTAATTCCCAATCATTGAATTTGTATCCTGGAGATAACTCACTTCTGTCATCAACATGTACTCTGACATCTTTTGATTCTAGAGTTTTTTTAATTTCTTCTACTTTTGGTAATACTTTATCTTTATCTTCACCATTTTTGTATATTGGTATAATTACAACTTGAATTGGCGCAATCTTTGGTGGCAAAACAAGACCTTGATCATCTCCATGAATCATGATCATTGCACCAATTAGTCTCCAAGACACTCCCCACGAAGTTTGCCATGCAAAATGTTCTACATTATCTTTGTCTGCAAATTTTACTTCAAATGGTTTTGAAAAATTCTGTCCTAGAAAATGTGATGTACCCATTTGAAGTGCCTTTCCATCAGGCATAATTGATTCCATAGTGGTTGTGTATACTGCACCTACAAACTTTTCTTTTTCACTTTTCTTTCCTGTTGTTACTGGAATTGCTAATTCTTCTTCAACAGTTTTTTTATAAATCTCTAAGATTTTCATTACTTCTTCTTCTGCTTCTTTTTGTGTTGCATGAACCGTATGACCTTCTTGCCACAAAAATTCCGATGTTCTAAGAAATGGTTTTGTTCCTTTAATTTCTGCTCTTAGTGCAGTATTCCAAAAATTAATCTTTAATGGTAAATCTCTCCAGCTTTGGATCCATTTGGCATACATAGTATATGCTAATGTTTCAGATGTTGGTCTTAGTGCGAGCCTATCGCCTATTTCATTAGTTCCTGAATGAGTTACCCAAAATACTTCTGGATTGAATCCTGCAAAGTGTTTTTGCTCTTTACCTAATAATGACTCTGGAATAAGTATTGGCAGAAATCCATTTCTGATTCCATTATTTGCAAATTTTTTATCAAATGTGGTTCTTAATGATTCCCAAATGGAATACCCATCTGGCCTAAGTACAATAAGTCCCTTAACTGGGGCATAATCTGCAAGTTTGGCTTTGAGAACTACTTGTGTATACCATTCACTAAAATCATCTTTTTTTGAAACTGTAATTCCTTTGTCTTCTTTACTCAAACTAGCATTCAAAGAATTAATTTAACTAATGAGTTTTTCGTGAGAATCTTGATATTTTAGATTTGAGTGTTATAACGAGTCCCCTTTACAAAGAACCTTTCCCATAACTCTGCTTTGGAAGTTTGGACACACAAAACATTGAACGAAATGAATATCTTCTTTTAAAACTGGGCACTCTACAAATTCTTGTTTCATTTTTTTGAGCATTTTGGGACTGACTCCTTTTAACTTTAATTTTCCTTTCTCATCCATCATTCCTGATGATTTTAATTCCTCTTTGACATTATCTGGGAGTTTTTGCTTTCCTTCTCTTGATTTAATCTCCACTTCGTATTTGTGTTCTAATTCCCCCACACCTAATATGCCGATGTTCAGTGATTTATTACTAGCGTTTTTTTGATCTCAAAAAAGTTTAAACTTTAAACGAAGACAATGTTTTGATGTTTAATCTCATTCGTAGTTTAAATAATATAATAAAATTTCTAAATCGATTTTGATCTATATTTTTGAACTATAATCCACTCAAGTAGAATAATCTTTTCATTTTAAAAAAACTGACAGATGCTAGATTAGTCATGAAAAATGCAATTTCATGAATTAGGTATGATTACGTAAAAAAGGACCAATTTGGATACTATTTTGGGCAGAAGCTCGCACGAAAAAGGGCATTTTTATCTTAATTTAGTAGAGAGATCTATCATTACAAATTCTATATGTCATTTCCAAATTCACAAATAAAATTATCACGAAAATTTCTCAACTGATCAAAACTGTGCCTGATTTATCTGGAAAAATTTTGATCTCTGAATGATTATCCAATAGTCCATGTTTTATCTCCAAATCGTTTTGTATCTTACCATTAACTGTAACAATAGGATTTTCTGGAAGTAAATCAGTTGAAATGTAAATGATTATTCTATATGGATTGTCAAAAGAAAATTGCATCCTTTTTGTTTCTTCATCATAGATAAAGTCTGAAATTGTAGCTGGACTACGAAAGTCCACTATCCATTTGTTAGAATCATTTTCTTTTATCCATATTGGCTGAACTAGTTCTCTAACTCCTTTTGTAGGGTCATACACTTTGTAGTCTGCCGCATCATTGATTTCTCTTTCTAGTCCTCTATGACAATACTGCCTTCCAACATCATCAGTTATCAGGTCACATAACTTGGAGCCTTCTTCAAGATTATGGTTAGTGTGAAATGCAATAGTTAGTCCTAAATTATCACGACATTGTTGATAATCAAAAATACGAAGTTCTAATCCTACTAGCGGTTTAATAATACAACCCTCGATCCGACTCTACTAATTTACAATGAATTGATCATATTTTTGGATAGTGGGAATTAACTTTATTTTTTGTTAACTAATTTATGTTCAAAATCATGTTCATAGCATTACTTTCATGTGTGCTAGGTTTGTTTTCAGTTAGCCCAGCACTAGCTACAGAGGATTATACATTTTCAATTAACAGTTTGTCTGAATTTGAGGTAGGTCAATTCCCATTTGTAAATGGTAAGGCAATTACTTTTGATAACAATCCTGTTTCAGATGTACAAATCCAAGTAAATTTCCCTTCTGGAGTAATTAAAACATCAACAAACTCTACAGGTGAGTTTTCAGTATCATCACCAACACCCACAGATATTGGGGAATACACCATTACAGTATACGCAAAAAAAGATAACAGGTATACAAATGCCCAAATCACATACAATGGAGTAGAAAGTAAGCCATCAATTATACAAGAATCACAAATAGAAAAAACACCAAAAAGTAATGAAAACATAGTGTTAGATCCTTTTTCAAAAATGATA
The DNA here is from genome assembly GCA_001510275.1 of Thaumarchaeota archaeon casp-thauma3. Lineage (GTDB taxonomy): Archaea > Thermoproteota > Nitrososphaeria > Nitrososphaerales > Nitrosopumilaceae > Nitrosopumilus. The sequence continues at coordinate 6,154 of LFEY01000019.1, read as the reverse complement.
CAGCAACTTGAAAAACAAAAAACAGAAGATGTAAAGAGAGAAATCAACATTCAAGAACAATTTAACGAGAATGGAAAGATTCCAAGAGAAGAATAAACTAAATTGAAAGATTAGTTACATTGTTTTTCTTTTAATGAGTGACTATTTTAGGAATAATTCTAATCTTTACTCGATTGGTAGTTTGACTTGGGTCATTCAAATTTATTTTACACCCTTTTGTTATTCCCCTAATCATGACAAAGCATGTACCTGATTTCTTAGATAAAATTAGATTCTAAACTCTTTGTTTTCTAAAATTATTCTAGTTACAAATGCGATCAAACTGAATTTAGCTAGTGAAAGCGTAGTCACTACTTTAATATAATTAGAAATTTTTTTGCAAATCAGAAACCAATTGCTAGTAATTTTTGATGTTGAAGGTGTTTTGTATGATGAAGAATATCTTCCTCTTCTTGCAGAAAAACTCAACAAAGAAGCTGAAATCTGGGAAATTACTAAACAAGGAATTCAAGGAAAAATCAATTGGGAAGAAGGGCTTCGAACTCGTATTGATGCCCTAAAAGGCATTGATGAAAAAACTTGTCAAGAAGTATCTGATTCATTACCAATTATGACTGGTGCAAAGGAAGCTTGTAGAGCCTTAAAATCTGCTGGTTGGAAACTAATGGCAGTATCTGGTGGTTTTACCCTAATGATGGATAGATTACAAAAAGAATTAGAATTGGATTACATCTATTCTAATGAATTAATATTCAAAGATGGAAAACTCGATGGCGTAAAAATCAGTGTTGACTCTGATAAATCTAAATCTGCAAAAGTAAAAATCGCAGAATGGGGTGAGAAGAAAGAAGATATTGTTTGTGTTGTGGATGGTGCAAATGATATAAAATTATTTGATGTTTGTGGTTTGGGAATTGCCTATAGAGCACAAGATTTAGTCAAGGATTTCGCTACTACTATTTTAGAAGAAAAAGATCTATCCAAGATTTTGGATATCATTAACAAACACTACAAATTAGAATTAGAATCCATACCTACGACATAAACAATTTTTTAGGTCATTTCTTTAGATATCTTACTTGCAAATTATCCCAATTCACATAGAAAAAGAGATTAATTCCTCTGATGATCTTTCTGAATTAATTTTAAAGTCTTCTGAACTAAATGAAGGGGACATTCTTGTTGTTGCGCAAAAAATTATCTCAAAACAAGAAGGAAGAATTATTGATCTATCTACTGTAACTCCTTCATTGCTTTCTGAAGGTATCAGTTCACAGTATAGAAAAGATCCTAGAGTAGTTGAATTAATCTTATCAGAAACAAAAAGAATTGTTAGAATGGGAAATGAAATTTTGATTGTTGAAACCAATAATGGAACCATCTGTGCAAATGCTGGTGTTGATGAAAGTAATGTAAAAGATGGATATGCAACCTTACTTCCAATTAATTCTGATACCTCTGCACAAACAATACGTAATAAAATCAAGGAACAAACAAACAAAAATGTGGCAGTAATTATCTCTGATACATTTGGTCGTCCTTTTAGGATGGGTCAAACTAACTGTGCAATTGGAATTTCAGGATTAAACCCCATCTTGAATTATGCCGGAACATTAGATTCTTTTGGGAAAATTTTACGTGTGACTGAAATTGCAGTTGCTGATGAACTTTCTTCTGCTGCTGAATTAGTAATGGGGAAATCTTTGAAATGCCCTGTTGCAATTATACGTGATTACTTGTTTAAGATGGAAGATCATGTGATTGATGAATTAATTCGCCCAGAAAATGAAGATCTTTTTAAATAATATTCTGATTTATTGTAATTTAGCTTCAACTAATTACTGGCTTCATATTAGATATTTTAATTAGATTTTAATATGACAAAACACTCTTGATGAAATAGATATCTATGTCTGAATCAACTGAAAAAAAATTAGATGCAACTGGATTATTTTGTCCTGAACCTGTATTTAGAACAAAAATTGAAATTGAAAGAATGCAAGTTGGTGAAACTCTAACTGTTTCTGCAGATGATCCTGCTGCTGAAGATGATATTTCCAGATGGGTTACAAGAAATGGTCATGAATTATTAGACCTATCTAAAGATGGAAATGTAATTACCTTTCAAATTAAAAAGGTGAAATAACTAAAAGCATGACTGCTGTTGTTGATACTGATGTATTGAATCGTGTAGGTAATACTCCTCTTGTAAAATTAGATTCTCTTTCTCATGGTAATACTGAATACTTTGCTAAATTAGAAGGTCATAATCCATTTGGTTCTGTTAAAGATAGAGCTGCATATTGGATGATCAAAGACGGTGAGGAAAGAGGAATTTTAACAAAAGGAAAGAGTATAATCATTGAACCTACTTCTGGAAATACTGGAATTGCACTAACTGGAATTGCTAACATTTTGGGTTACAAAGTTGAGATAGTTATTCCAGAAAAAGCCAGTAATGAAACTAAAGAAATTATCAGAAATCTTGGTGCCAAAGTATTTGAGACAAGTGATGATTTGTGTCCAAAAGTTGGGGCTGGAACTGACCAAAGTATTGCACTTGCAACATCTATTGCATCATCAAGACCTGATACGTATTATTCTCCAAATCAATATGCTAATGAAGCAAATTTCAAGGGGCACTATGTTGGAACAGGTCCTGAAATTTGGAAACAAACTGAAGGAAAAGTAACTCATTTCTTTACAGGTGTAGGTACTGGAGGAACAATTACTGGGATTGGTACTTTTCTTAAAGAAAAAAATCATAACGTAAAGATCATTGGATGCCAACCTCAACAAAATCACTTGATTCAAGGATGGAGAAACTTTGATGAATCTGCAAAACCAGACTTGTTTTTGAAAAGAGAAAATGTTGTAGATGATTGGGTTTCTGTAGATAATAATGAGGCATTTTCAGTCGTAAAAGAAGTGTTTCAAAAAGATAAACTTCTGATCAGTCCTTCATCTGCTGCAGTTTATGCATGTATGAAAAAGTATTCTATTGAAGGAGATGCATGTGTAGTGGGAATTTTTGCTGATGATGGAAGAAAATTCAAGAGTGTTTATGCAACACAGAATGTTATGACTGAAGAAGAATTTGATAATTCTGTTAAAGAAGCAAAATACATGTCTGAACTAGCATACTAATTGTAATTATTCTAGAATTTTCTTTAGATGTTTTTCATAAAATTCTCTAAATGATGTGTTCATGTCCATTTCATGATGTAGACATATGTTACTATGTTCCGTAATTTGGTTTTTGATTTCTTTACTCCATTGACTTTGTTGTTTGTCTTTAGAATTACTAATTGATGGGTTTTCTTTAATTTGCTCCATAATTTTTATTAATGCTAATCCAAGATGATGAAATTTACTGATACGCAATAGAAACATTTGTGATTCTTCTTTGCTAACTAAGTTCATCAAAGAATATACTTGATTGTAATATTGCATCCCTTTTTCATTATATTTTTTAAAATCGTCAATTCTTTTTTGCCAATATTCTTTGGAGGGTTTTTCTTTTACCTTGTAACTGAATTGAATTTCACTTAACACTATTCCTAATTTTGCTAATTTATCGCTATACTCTTTAACTGATTTTTTCAGATTTTCTTGGTCTTGACTCATAAAATTTGGTATTTACCTTACAATAAAGAGTTTAATCCTTTAATTTCTTCCACACATGCTCCGATTTTTTGGAGTAAAACATTATGCATTTCTCACAGAATGAATCCCATTCATTAATTCCTAATTTTCCAAAAAACTCTAGTGACCATTTGTATGTAGGTTTTTTTCTGTATTGAAATTGTTGAATAGTGTAGATGTCTTTCTCAAAAAATTTATTCAAGCACTTTTTACATTGGGCATTCTTCATTCTTTTTTATCTGCACTTTCTGTAAGATACTTGTCAGCATCAATTGCAGCCATACAGCCATATCCTGCAGCAGTAACTGCTTGTCTATAATTTCTATCATGCACATCTCCTGCAGCAAAAACTCCTTCTACGTTAGTATGTGTTTTATTCTTTAGCACAACATATCCTTGATCATCTAAATCAATCTGATTTTCGAATAGTTTTGTGTTAGGCACATGTCCAATTGCAACAAAAAGACCTCCTACATCAAGAGTTGTTTCTTCATTTGTTTTTAGATTTTTTATAACTGCTTGTTGCATTTTTTGGTCTCCTTTGATATCAATTACTGCTGAATCCCAATGAAATTTTATTTTTTCATTGTTAAACGCTCTTTCTTGCATCACTTTACTTGCACGTAATTCACTTCGTCTATGAACCAAATGAACCATTGTAGCAAATTTTGTTAGAAATGTTGCTTCTTCTATTGCTGAGTCCCCTCCTCCTGAAACAATTAGTTCTAGATTTCTAAAGAATGGACCATCACATGTAGCACAATATGAAACGCCTTTTCCTGCAAACATCTTTTCTCCCTCCAATCCTAATTTTCTTGGATTTGCACCTGTTGCAATAATTACTGCACGTCCTTCGTATTCTTCAGTTGCTGTTAGAACTTTGAATGGTTTACGTCTAAAATCTACATCCACTGCTTCATCATCAACAATGGTAGTTCCCATTCTTTGGGTTTGTTTTCTCATATCTATCATTAGATCTGGGCCCATTATCCCATTTTCAAATCCAGGATAGTTTTCAACATCTGTAGTGTTAACTAATTGTCCTCCTGGTAATATTCCTGATAAAATTAAAGTATCATAACCTGCCCTGGAGCAATAAATTCCTGCAGTATATCCTGCAGGACCTGCTCCTATGATAACTACATCAAACTTTGTTTTCTTTTTGTCTGGTATCTTTGGGTTGCCATCTTTTGTTTCAAGTACTGCTGTTCCATCGTTTGCTGCCATCATGATAATTCATTTTTTCATGTTTCAATAATTTAAGTGAATGTCATTTTTGGGTTATTCGTCCTTCATTCGCATTAGTATCTGATCACAAATTCTACGCATCTCAGAATCAGAGCCTAAACTAGAAATTTTTACAATATCTGTTGTTGTTACTATCCCGATAATCTGCTCATTTTCTTTAACTGGTAGTTTGTGTATTCCCTTCACTTTCATCATTTCTGAAGCCTCCCAAATTGTCTCTTCATGGTCAATTGTAATTAGTGGTGATGACATTACTTCTGAGATCTCAGTAAATAATGGTCTTCCTTCAGCAACAACTTTTGTCACAAAATCCCTTTCAGTTACAATCCCTAGTGGATTGGTACCATCTGTAACAATTACACAGCCAATGTTTAATTTACTCATTTTTTCTGCTGCTTCTTGCAGTGATGCTGATTTGTCAACAGTTAGTACATTTTTACTCATCACTTGGTTCACAAATGTACTGTTCATACTCTACTGTCTATTTTCAATTATATGATATATATTTTAAATTATCATGATTGAAAATCAATCAAAATAAACACTGCATCATTTAAATTCCGAGTGACTATCTTTAGAATATGAGCATTAAAACTAAGAAAATTCTAGTCCCATTTGATGGTTCAAAAAATTCAATTCGTGGGTTAGATATGGCTATTCATATTGCAAGACAGTCTCACGGAACAATCACTGCTTTGGCAGTAAAGTCTGTACCTGGAATATATGCACTTCATCCACTTGGATTCTTAGATTTCAATTCTATGGTTGAAGTAAAAAAATTCCTTAACGAGGCAAAGGTCCGTGCAGCAAAAAAGGGCATTCAATTATTTACTAAAGCCATTACAGGAGATCCTGGGTATGATATTGCAAGATTTGCAAACAACAAGAAAAATGGAATTGATTTGGTTGTTATTGGAGCTCGTGGAAGAGGATCAGTAAAAGAAATTTTCTTGGGTAGTGTTTCAAATTATGTTTTGCATAAATCTAAAAAACCTATCTTAGTTGTAAAATGAACACAAATAGAAATTCTGGGTTCAAAAAAATTCTTGTTCCCCATGATGGCTCAAAGTACTCTGAAAAAGCATTACTACGTGCATGTGAATTTGTTAATGCATTTGATTCTGAGATTATTTTGCTATATGTGGTAGAAAAGTCACTACCCCTCAATCTTTTAGATCGTAAAGAGTATTTAGAAATTCTTCGAAAGTTTGGAAACAAGACATTAGAAAAAGCAAATAATATACTTTCAAAAAAAGGAATC
>LFEY01000018.1 GCA_001510275.1 Thaumarchaeota archaeon casp-thauma3 | reverse complement strand
ATAATTTAATAATATTTATAATTTATTAAATTATATAATTATTAATTAATAATAGACTACCTGTATTTTGGAAAACCTAGGCCAAATAACAATAATTAAACTTTAAAAAACTTGAGAAAACTCTTATGCAATTATAGGATCGGTTTGAACTTTACCAACCTTTGTTTTTCCTTTTTCAGTTATCGAATAAGTATATGGTTTAGTTTCTGTGTTTCTTTGAACAAAACCATTTTCAAATAATTTCTTCATTAATCGTGATGTATGCTCTCTACTTTTCTTTAATGTGATTTGGATGTCACGTGATGTCATAGCTTTATTTGTGATTAAATGCAACACGTAATCTATTGGGTTTGTAGGCACCATGTTAGAAACACTAGGTGTGGAAACAGGCTTTTCATTCAAAACTCTAGGTTGGTTAACTCCCTTTTCTTTGACTTCATTCTTTGTTAATTTCTCTAAAAATTGTTTTAGTTCCAAGTTAGGATCTTCTGGTTTTTGTTCAATTCCTTGTATCTCTAAGGCATCTAGGCGTATTTTCATGTCAATTAACTGTCTTTCATAATACTCTAAACGCTCAGATTGTGATACATCAATCATTTCACTCTTAGATTTAATGAATGGGCGTACTTTGTAGAATATATACAATGCACCTAAACCAACCAGGAATGCTAAAATCACACCTAAAATCACTTCAGGTTCAGGAATTTCTACTAACATCACAAATTTTATGCCTATGTTGTGATTTATCGTGATTGAACAATATTATTTCACACTTTAGATTAACATACTCACACACATCATCACAAACTACTCAAATTGTTTTGATTATAATTATCACAAACATCACATATTGCATGCCTGTCGGATGAGCCTATCTATCACACTAATGACTTCTTCTTCTCTTTCTGGAAAAATTTCACCCTCATTTATCACACTAATTTTCTCAGAAAGTTTGGATATCACATCAATATCATCAGGTAATAGTATACCTAGACCACGAAAAAGTATGATTGAATAAAATAATGCAATTAATTTCTCTCTTGATTGCCCAACTTGTCTGTAATACGCTCCTTTAGTTATAGAAAACTTATACTCTAGAAGATCCTTTTGATTTAAAATAATTTCAATTTGTCGCTCTGTAAATAATGATTTTTTGATAATTTGCAGAATAATATTGTTAAAATTAGATCCTTCAGACTCTACCATAGCTATACAAATCTGTATACCGACATTCCAATTAAACTTTAAAGCATCATCTACAAACCCAAATTATGACTGGAAATAAAGTAGAATCATTTCTAAAATCTGAATTAAAAAAGAAAAACGCATTATTGTTTGTATTAATTGATTCTGAGGTATCACAATTAGAGGCATCAAGCAAGCTTGCCAAAGATGTTGAAAAGATTGGTGCTTCTGCAATCTTAGTTGGAGGCTCGTCTGCTACTGATCAGATTGAGTTGGCCCAGGTGGTTAAGGGGATCAAAAAAGGCATTAAAATCCCAATAATCTTGTTTCCTGGAAATGTAACTGGTGTTGTACCAGATGCTGATGCAATCCTATTTAGCTCACTAATGAACTCAGAAAATCCATACTTTATCACACAAGCACAAGCATTAGGGGCTCCAAGTGTTCTCAAATTTGGTTTAGAGCCACTCCCAACTGCCTATTTGGTGATAGGAGAGGGGACATCTGCTTGGTTTGTTGGGTCAGCACGAGGAATTCCATTTGAAAAACCAAAAATTGCTGCAGCATATGCTCTTGCAGCTCAATTTCTTGGTATGAGATTTGTGTATTTAGAAGCAGGTTCTGGTGCAAAAACCAATGTTACTCCCGAGATGGTAAAGACAGTAAGACGTACGTTTAATGGATTTTTGATAGTTGGAGGAGGTATCAAAGACGTGAAAACTGCCCAAAGTTTGGTCAAAGCAGGGGCTGATGCCTTAGTTATTGGGACTTTCCTTGAGAAAGGAGGAAGTATCAAAAAACTCCAAGAAATAGCAAAAGTAATTCAAAGAAGCAAGTAGTACAACTGTATTATGTCTGATAACGACGCAATTTCTCGTATTAGTGGAATTAAGATGCCTGATTATTACCATGATTACTATTCCAACCTCTCCACTGAAACATTTTCTATCTTTGAGAATGCGGCTGCTGCAAAATCGAGCTTGGTTGATTCTTCAGGCATAATCGAGCCGAAAATCGCATTTGATTTGGCAGATCGAGTTGCTAAGATGCACGAAATTGATATTGCTGAACATCTTAGAGAAGTATTAAAAATAAATGGAAAGGAACTTTCGGCACTAATTCTATCAAAAGAAATTGCTCTTGGTAAATACACTCTTTCTGATGCCTCCTTAGAAGACCAACTAGATCTTGCAGTTCGTGTAGGGTTGGCTATTATTACTGAAGGAGTAACCATCGCACCTTTACAGGGAATTCATGAAGTAAAGATAAAGAAAAACAAAGATGGCACTGAATACCTTTCAGTTTCTATTGCAGGACCTATGCGTTCAGCAGGAGGAACCGAATCTGCTGTAACAATGCTAATTGCAGATCATGTTAGAAAGACAGTTGGGCTATCAAAATATCAAGCTAATTCCTTTGATGATGAAACAGGTAGATTTGTTGAGGAATTACGAATCTATGAAAGAGACGCCAGTGGCTTCCAATTCCATATTTTAGATGAAGATATCGAACACGTCATTTCTAACCTTCCAGTAGAATTAGATGGAGTAGATACTGATCCATTTGAAGTTGTAAATCACAAATCCATGGTTCGCATCAAAACTGATAGGGTTAGAGGAGGTGCTTTACGTGTCCTAAATGATGGGTTGATTGGAAGATCTAAAAAACTTCTCAAAAGGATTGAGTTGTATAATCTAGATGGTTGGGAATGGCTCAATGATCTAAAGGGTGCAGTTCAAACAGGTGAAAATCAGGAAGATGCAGCTGCTAAGAGAATGCGTGAGGTAATTACAGGCAGATCAGTCTTATCTATGCCTAACAAATTAGGTGGGTTTCGATTAAGATATGGAAGAGCATGTAATACTGGGTTTGCAGCAGTTGGGGTCCATCCCGTACTTGCTGAAATTTTAGATCATACTATGGTTGTAGGGACACAAATCAAAACTGACATTCCAGGAAAGGGGGCAACTATTGCCTTTGTTGATTCTATTGATACTCCAATAGTTCGTTTGAAAAATGGTAATGTTGTAAAGATTAGAGATGTTAAACATGGATTAGAAATCAAAAACGAAATTGAAAAAATCCTTCATCTGGGAGATATCCTAATTTCATTTGGAGACTTTCTTGAAAATAATGCTCAACTTGTGCCTTCAGGATATGTTGAGGAATTCTGGACAGAGGAATTAAAACAAAAACTCCAAAAATATGAGCCTGATGACCAATATCTAAAACAATTTCTAACTAGAATACCCACAATAGATGAGGCATTAAAAATCTCCCTCGACTTTCAAATTCCACTCCATCCACAATATCTATATTTTTGGGATAAAATCTCATCAGAAGAACTTGCTCAACTTTTAGAACCAAAAAAAGTTAATGAAACATCAATTGAATATTCCACCAAAACCAAAAAAATCCTTGAAAAATTGGGAACTCCTCATAAAGTTGAAAATGAAACTATAGTCTTAGAAAATCTAGAGGCAAAAATTTTCTTTAATCTATTATTTAGAGAAAGACCAACAATTAGTGATTTATCGGTTCCAAAAATTATAACAGAATCATCAGGGATTCAAATTAAAAACAAATTCTCAACTTCTATTGGGGTTCGAATTGGAAGACCTGAAAAAGCAGCTGCTAGACAAATGAAACCCCCAACACATGTGTTATTTCCAATTAGTGACAAAGGAGGACCTACTAGAGATCTTCTAAAGGCATCAAGAAATGAACACTTCTTTACTAACATATTCAACAGACATTGCAATCAATGTGATGAGCCTTCTATAGGCATAAAGTGCTCTAAATGCGGAACAAAAACGACAACCTACTATCGATGTCCTAATTGTAGAGATACCCTCAATGAAGCATATTGTGAAAAATGTAAACGTAAAGCTGCGGCTCACTCGTACAAAGAATTTCCACTAAAAGCAAAACTGCTATTAGCTCAAGAAAAGATGGGCTTGCGTGTTAAAGAACCATTCAAAGGCGTTAAGGAGCTAATTAATCAAGATAGAATTGCCGAACCCTTAGAAAAGGGGCTTGTACGTCAAAACTTTGGGCTTACAGTCTTCAAAGACGGGACTGTCAGATTTGATGCAACAAATTCTCCCCTAACTCAATTCAAACCATCATGGATTGGAACATCTTTAGAGAAACTAAAGGACCTTGGGTATTCTCATGACATAGAGGGAAAACCACTTGAAACCTCTGATCAGATCGTTGAACTTCGTATGCAAGATGTGATAATTCCTTATGATAGTGGGAACTATCTAGTTTCTACCTGTCAGTATATTGATACTCTTTTAGAGAAATTTTATGGGAAATCACCATTTTATAATGTAAAGAATTCTGATGAGTTAATTGGTCATCTGGTAATTGGTTTAGCTCCACATACCTCTGTTGGGATTGTAGGACGAATCATTGGATATACTGAAACACATGTTTGTTTTGCAACTCCAAATTGGCATTCTGCAAAAAGAAGAGATGCTGATGGTGACGCTGATTCTATCATGCTTTTAATGGATAGTCTACTTAATTTCTCAAGACAATTTCTTTCTGATAGAATAGGTGGATTAATGGATGCCCCATTACTTATTCAGCCTCTTGTTTTACCACATGAATCTCAACCACAGGCACACAACCTTGAAGTCATAAAATCACTTCCTTTAGAATTCTTTGAATCCACACTTCAACAGACTAAAGCATCAGATGTAACATCTGTAGAAATTATCAAATCACGTCTTGAAACTGAAAGGCAGTTTTATGATTATTTCTTTACACATTCAACTTCATCACTAACCACTTCAAAATCCCGTAGTGCTTACTCTACACTTGGCTCTATGCTTGACAAATTTGATATGCAAATTAAAAATGCTGAATTAATTGACGTCGTAAATCCTTCAGAAATTGTTTCAAACGTCATTTCAACACATCTTGTTCCAGATATTATGGGAAATCTTAGAGCATATGCTAGACAAAACTTTAGGTGTACTGGTTGTGGGAAATCATTTCGTAGAATGCCTCTAATCCAAACATGCACCTGTGGCCATAAACTAATTCCTACAATCACTAGAGGTTCTGTAGAAAAATATCTAAAACTTGCAAAAAGACTTGTTGAGAAATACGATGTTAGTGAATATCAGAGAGGAAGAATCTATGCTTTATCTGATGAAATTGAATTGGTATTTGGTAAGAGCCAAGGAGATCAATCACTTCTTACTGATTATGCCTAACATTATCTCAGTTTGACATATTCATAGGCACCTAGCTTATTATCAAAACAGAATTTAACTTTTTGATAGTTTTTTCTAAAAGCCTTAACTTTTACAAGTATCTTCTTTGGGTCCTTTTTCTCAATAACTACTTGTTTAATGATCAATGCAATTTCTTGCATCTCATTCTTTTTCATTCCAAGTCTTGTGATTTCAGAAACTCCTAATCTAATTCCACCTGGGTGGAAATAGTTTCTTCCTGCCTTAATATCACCTGGAATAAGCTGTCTGTTAACTATGATGTTAGCTTTTTCTAAATCTGCTTCTACTTTTCCACCATCAGAATAATCTAAAACATTGACTGCAATCTGATGTGATTCTGTAAATCCTCTCTTCTCTCCTAATACCTTGAATCCCATATCACTCAAAGCCTCTGCAAATGACTTTGCATTTTTTATAACTTGAGTTGCATAGTCTTTTCCAAACTCTAAGGCTTCTGCAAAAGCAACTGCTTTTCCTGCCATATTGTTAATATGATGACTACTTGTAAGACCTGGAAATATTGCTTTTTTGATTGACTCTTCATGTTCTTCAGATCCTAAAACTAATCCTCCTTGAGGCCCGAACAAAGTCTTGTGAGTACTCATAGTCATAGTATCTGCCCCCTCACGTAAAGGATCTTGGAATTTACCCCCCGCAATTAATCCAGCAACATGAGCTGCATCATAATTAATGTGCATACCATAACTCTTTAGAAAATCTGACAATTCTTTGACAGGATGTGGAAACAAGAATAATGAACCGCCAAACATCGCTATCTTTGGAAGACGATTACTTTTCTCTAGTTCCCTAACTTTCTGTTTTGTCTTTTCAACATCAATTGTCATTTCTTCAGCATCAAATGGGTAGAATTCGATTTCTAATCCATGAACTAATCCTGCAGTTCCTGAGTGTTCTTTTTTACCATGTGAAATATGACCTCCTGCTGGAATAGAAGGTGCTAGCATTATATCACCTGGATTTGAATATGCTGAATAGATAGCAAGATTTGCAATAACACCCGAAATTGGTCTAACATCAGCAAATTTTGCTTTGTATAATTTTTTGGCTAATTTCATACATTCAAACTCAACTTCATCAATGTAGATACAACCTGCATACACTCTTTCTCCTGGCCAGCCTTCTGCATACCTATTACCAAAATCTGAAATTATAGCTTCTCGAACAGCAGGACTGGGAATATTTTCACTTGCTATCAATGGAATTGAATTTTCAAACCATTTGTGATGTTCCTTTAATTTTGCGAAAATTTTATTGTAAGATTCTTTATTTTGTGACTTGACCATGTCTTGCAATTTGATTTTCCCAATTTAAAAACACCGATAATACATCAAATTTCCGTTCTGATCTGCAAGGTATAAAAGGGGAATCTAGAGTTTGTGCATCTATGGGTATGCAAGCAATTTCAAAGGGAAGCATGCCCGTTGTATTACTAAAAGAGGGTGGCTCAGAAACCAAAGGTCGAGATGCACAAAAGAATAACATTGCTGCATCCAAAATTATTGCTGAAATTGTTCGTACTAGTCTAGGTCCACGAGGTATGGATAAAATGTTAGTTGATTCCTTAGGCGATGTAACTATTACAAATGATGGTGCAACCATCCTAAAAGAAATTGATGTTCAACACCCAGCTGCAAAAATGCTGGTTGAAATTTCCAAAACTACGGACAATGAAGTTGGAGACGGCACAACATCTGTAGTTGTCTTGGCAGGTGCTTTACTTGAAAATGCTGAATCATTAATTGATCAAAATGTTCATCCAACAATTATTGTTGATGGTTATAGAAAAGCTGGCAGAAAAGCAAAACAGTTTCTTGAAAGCATTGCAGACAAAATATCCGCAAACGATAAAAATATTCTAACTAAAATCGCAAAAACTGCAATGCAAACTAAACTTGTTAGAAGAGATTCTGATCATCTTGCAGATATTGTTGTGCAATCTATTCTTGCTATTGCAGAAAAAGATGGTGAGGTGTACACTGCTGATATTGATGATATTAAGGTAGAAAAGAAGGCAGGAGGCTCTATCAAAGACTCGAATATTATCAATGGTATCGTTCTTGATAAAGAAATTGTTAATGGAGGCATGCCTAGTAAAATTGCTGAAGCTAAAATTGCGTTAATTAACACTGCATTAGAAATTAGTAAGACTGAAACTGATGCAAAAATTAACATTTCAAATCCTCAGCAAATGAAAGCATTTCTAGATGAAGAAAATAGAATGTTAAAAACTATGGTTGACAAAGTTATCGGTTCTGGCGCAAATGTAGTTTTGTGTCAAAAAGGAATTGATGATACAGCACAACATTATCTAGCAAAAGCTGGAATTATTGCAGTTAGAAGAATCAAAGAAAGTGATCTTACAAAACTTGCAAAAGCAACTGGTGCTAGAATCGTTACAAACCTTGATGATCTTTTCGAAAAAGATCTAGGTAGTGCAGATCTTGTTGAAGAAAGAAAAATTGAAGAAGATAAATGGGTATTTGTAGAAGGCTGCAAACACCCAAAATCAGTTACCTTACTTCTTCGTGGAGGCTCACAAAGAGTAGTAGATGAAGTTGAACGTTCTGTTCATGATGCATTAATGGTTGTAAAAGATGTAATTGAAAAACCTGAAATTGTTGCAGGTGGTGGTGCCCCTGAAACATTTGCTGCAACAAAACTTAGAGGCTGGGCAAAATCTCTAGAAGGAAGAGAACAATTAGCTGTAGAAAAATTTGCTGATGCTTTAGAATCAATTCCATTAGCACTTGCTGGAAATGCTGGAATGGATCCAATTGATACACTTACACTTCTTCGCTCAAAACAACAGAAGGGAGAAAAATGGACTGGAATTGATGTAATGAAAGGAAAGATTGCTAATATGAAGTCAAGTGATATTATTGAACCACTCGCAGTTAAACTTCAGATTGTATCTGCAGCTACTGAAGCTGCATGCATGATTCTAAGAATTGATGATGTAATTGCTACCCAAAAATCTGGAGGCGGCCCACCTGGTGGGGGCGAAGGAGGAATGCCACCTGGTATGGGTGGAATGCCACCTGGTATGGGTGGGATGCCCGATATGGGCGGAATGATGTAAATCATTTTAAAAAAATTTTTCAAAAGTTTATTTTATAACTACATTTACGAACAACATTGAATGAAACATCATCCAAAGTGCTTACTAGTTTTAAGTACATTTACCTAGTTGCATTTTTTGCATTACTTTCTGGATTGTTTCATCCATTAATTACTGGCACAAGCTTTGATGGTGTAATTATTGGGGTTTTGATATTATTTGTAGGTCTTGCTGGTGGGGTTTTATTATACAAAACTGCTACATCTGAGAATAGACGAGGAATATTTCTAGGAGGTGGATTTATTCTAATAGTAATTTCTTTACACTATATCTTTCAGCTTACTGGAAGAGCCTAAACATCAAAGTATAGATAAAATTCATGCGGGTGTGGCCTAATGGCTATTTCACGTTGATCTCTTCTTTCTAATTCTATTATCTTATCAGTTACATCATTAGTATAAATTGGATTAAGGAATTTTCTATCACTCTCTAACTCATCTAATGCTTCACCAAGACTTTTTGGAAGAACACCAATGCCTCTTTTAGCTCTATCTGATTTAGTCATCTTGAAGATATCATCTCGTACTTGGTCACCAGGATCCATCTTCTTTTTGATTCCATCCAACCCAGCCGCTGTTACTGCAGCAAATACAAGATATGGATTAGATGAAGGATCAGGAGCTCTAAATTCAAGTCTTTTTAGATGTGCATATTTTTTCCCTGTAAGATGTTTTGGAACTCTAACAATAGCAGAACGATTTCCTGAACTCCATGCAATGTATGCTGGGGCTTCATATCCTGGTACAAGTCTATGGTACGAATTAGTAGTAGGATTACAAATTGCTGATAGTGCTTTTGCATGATTAATAATTCCACCACAAAAATATCTTCCAGTTTGGCTCAATTCAATCTCATCGTCTTTATCATAAAAGATGTTTTCCTTTCCTTTCCATAAACTAACATTAACATGCATTCCAGAACCTGAATCCATTGCAATTGGTTTTGGCATCATTGTTGCAACCTTCCCATATTTTTGTGCAATATTTCTGATAACATACTTGTAGGTTTGTGCAGCATCTGCAGCATTTGTCAAGTGATCATATCTGATGTCAATTTCACATTGTCCTGCAGTTGCAACTTCATGGTGATGATTATCACATAATATTCCAAAATTCCTTCCCAGAACATTCACACATTCATTTCTGTATGGTGTAAGAGTATCTGATGGTGTACTAGGATAGTACCCTTCTTGTAATCCCATTGGGTATCCCTTTCCTTCTTGACTCCATGGAGCTTCTTTTGATTCAATTGAATAAGATTGTCCTTTGTATGGTGTTAGAACATCCCAATGTACCTCATCAAAAACAAAGAACTCTATCTCTGGACCCCATGTACTAAAATCAAATCCCTGAGATCTGATGTATTCTTCAGCTTTTTGAGCAATTCCTCTAGGATCTCTTGATAATCTCCCTCTATTTTCTCCCCAATAAACATCACAAAGAAGTCTAGCTGTTTTATTTTCAGTCATCCAGGGAATTATTGCAAATGTATTTGGATCTGGCTTGAGAAGTAAATCTGAATCATCAATACTAGTAAAACCAACAATTGATGAACCATCTAATTTAGGTAATCCATCTTTCATTTGGTCAGGTGTAAACAAGTCAGCTGAAATTGTGGTATGATGAAAATGACCTGTAAGACCGGTAAATTGTAGATCGATAAACTGAATTCCCTCATGTTGAATCTTAGAGAAAACTTCATCAGGCGAATATGTTACTGAGATTGCTTCTCCATGACTTACTTTATAGGGCAATTTTTTACTTCAATCAAACACAAATACATCCAGCATTTAAGGATTAGGTAACAAATGTCCGAATCAAATCAAATTAATATATTCTCTTTACATAATACAGTTTTACGAGAAACTGAGAATGATTCTATATCAGAAATTGCTCCAAATTTTTACAGGAATCTCTCTGACTTTATTGGAAATTTAAAAAAACAAGAATTTGATGGTGTAGAAAGTAAAATCAAAGATGCTTTGATAGAAATGGCAACTGAACTAACGTCATTACTGATACATATTAGACTAGAAAAAATTTCTAAATCAGAAGATAACCAATTTGAGAATTTTTTAGATGAAGAAAAATTCATTTTTGATTCTCAAGAGGAACAAAGAGAAAGAACTGAAATGATTCTTTCTGCAACAATTAATGGAAAATCAAAATTCCTTGAATCATTATCTCAAAACCATAAAACAAAGAAAATTGTTATAAGATTTCTCAAAGAAGTAGAAGAAATTGTAGGCGCTGATCTTGAAAAATATGGTCCATTCAAAACTGAAGATATTGCTACAATTCCATATGAAAATGCTCAGGCTTTAATTACCAAAAATGCTGCGACTAGAATCCGTTGGGATGATTAGATAAAAATTATGCCTGTTTTATTTTCATATTAAATGTCTCATACAGGTGTTGATGTTGTTGATTTTCTATTTTACTCAATTTATCCAGTAATTGGAATATTTGCTGTTGAAGGTATAAGCAGAATAATCAAAGCCCCAAAATGGATAAAACTATGGGTCCAAGCAGTTGTATCAATTAGTTTTGGAGTTTACTATTGGTTTGTTTTACCTGCACCACAAAATTTTCCATTAACTGCAATGGTGATGTTTGCACTTGCTATTGCTTTAATTTATCAAGGTAAACGTGCAAAAATTTCTCCTGAAAAGAGCCCTTATTAATTCTAAAATCTTCCAAAAATTCGTTTGAAAATATTTGGCTTGCCTCGTCCTCCATCTCGTATTACTTTTTTCTCACCAAATTTTTTTGCTCGAATCTGACTTAGTTTTACACATCTATGTTCTTCTGGAAGTCTATGTTCTGAACAAAATGGATCTTTACAATAATTGCAATGGAATGGCAAATCTGTCAAATCTCCACAATAAGCACATTTTTCAGATATCACAATTTGATTTACCATTTTTCTTTTAATAAAGTTGTTAGTAATTTTCTTGAATCTTTTTAACGTCTAAACATTTTTACGATGTTGAAATTAAATGCGTTCAAGTGATCTAGATGATTAAAGATAAAGTAGCAATAATAACGGGGGCAAGTAGTGGCATAGGATATGCTACTGCTTTGGCGCTATCAAAAGCAGGCGCAAAAGTTGCTATAGGTGCTAGAAGAATTGATAGATTAGAAGAACTTGCAAAAAAGATCTCTGCTAATGGTGGTGACGTATTTTATCAAAAATTAGATGTTACACAAAGATCAGAATGTGAAAATTTTACTAAAGCAGTTTTAGAAAAATGGGGGTCCATTGACATTCTTGTAAATAATGCAGGGTTGATGCCTTTGAGTTTCTTCAAAAGTCTCAAAGTAGATGAATGGGATAGGATGATTGATGTAAATATCAAAGGCGTATTGTATTCTACAGCTGCAGTAATTTCTCATATGAAAGAAAAAAAATCTGGTCATATTGTAAATCTCTCATCTGTAGCTGGAAGAATTGTTTTTCCAGCTGGTAGTGTTTATTGTGCAACAAAACATGCAATTGTAGCATTTAGTGAAGGATTAAGACAAGAATTCAGTGTACGTTCTAACATTCGAGTAACTAGTATTGAACCTGGAGTTGTAGAAACAGAACTTAATGATACAATTACTGATGAATCATTGCAGGGATTTGTAGAAAATACAAAGAAGATGGTAGCTTTACAAGCAGAAGATATTGCAAATGCAATCTTGTATGCAGTTGAATCTCCATCTCATGTTAATGTTAATGAAATTCTGATAAGACCTACAACACAAGAACGCTAAGTTAACAAATATCAAAAATAACTAATCTGATTTATCTTTCTCTTTTGTAAGATGTTCTAAAATAGCTCTTACTTCAACACCTAAATCTTGCGTATTTTTTGATAGATTCAAATTTTCAGGAATATCATTTTTAAAAGATGCATTTTCTGTTTCAATATTTCTTTTTTGAATACAATCTAAATGATCCTGATTAGTAGCAGAAATCTTGTGGCAAATATTACAAATCTTCATAAATTCTATTAATCAATACGACGATTTAATAATTTCATTTTGTGCCTGTGAGTTAAGGGATCGTAGTCTAGCTTGGTATGATACTAGTCTGGGGGACTAGTGGTCGCAGGTTCAAATCCTGCCGTTCCCATTATAATTTTAGAATCTTTAATAGTTTTTCAAAATTTTCTTGTGTTTTTTCTTGTTTGTATTGTTTTAACACTTCAATGATCTTCTCTTTAGGTGGATTTTTGTAAATTTTTTGAACCTTTTTTGCAATTCCTGATCCAATAAAAATTGCTTGAGTAATTGATGTAACATTTGATGGTCTTCTCTTAGTGCTAGAGCTCTCAAAATCAATTAAGGTAGATTTTGTTTTTCCTACAATGACATGTTTTGAAATATTACTTAATTCACCATGATCAAAACCCATTTTGTCTAGTCTATAACAATCTTCTAAAATATTTTTAATTGTAGATTTTAATTTCTTTGCGCTACCTACTCCTTTTAACGAATTTACCCATTCACGAATCTTAATTCCTTCGAGATATTCCATAACTAAGAAATTTTTACTAGCAACAAACATTTTTGGTCCAATATTCACTGTATTTACTAATTTTAGTAAATCCCCCTCATCTTTCATTTCATTTCTTTGCGAATCTGTTCTTCTAATTTTTAGTGCAACCTGTTTGTTGCCTTTTTTTGCTAGAACTACAACTCCAACGTATCCTTTTCCTAAAATTGCTAATTTTCCAAGTGTAGTAGGGCCTACTAATGAAATTGATTTAATTTTTAATTTTTCTAATTCATTAATTCTTGATCTTATTTGTCGGTTAGTAGATTTTGGGTATCCAAGAATTTTTGAGTATGGCTCATCCAAAAATTTCTTAATTGAAATGAAGGAGTGTGTCATCTGTTGAAATCAACTTACTTGCAGCCTCTTTAATTGATTTGCTTAAATTTTTAGTTCCTATTGAAATCTTGAAACCTCGTTTGAAATCACTTTGTAGACCCTTTGGCATGTCTGTTTGAAGATTCTTTTTCAAAAATTCTGTCATAAATTTGACTGCCTCTGTATGTTTTCTTTTTTCCAACGAAATTATTTTTTTATTTTTTCCAATCCACATTAATTCTGTATTTGCAAGATTTTTAGAAATAAAACTCTTAGAACTATCTTCTCTGAAAAATTCTGGGCCATTTTTTGAATATATTTCTGGAATTTTTGTAGATTCCAACAAGAAAAAGAGATAGCCTTCTTTTTGCTGATCTATATGAGGCATACTTCTTAATACATTGAAACCTCCTAATTCTAATTGTGTAGACAATGATGAAGTAGCTCTCTTAATTTGTCCCCATATGATATCTGGACTTCTAATTTTAAAGTCAAATTTTATCACTAACAAATTTTCCCAATGTTTCTTTGAAATTGTTGATTTTTTGTCCTTGAAGAATTCTAATGTAGGTTTTTCTTTAAAAACCCTAGAAACTAGAACAAATTTCCCAAGATTTTCGTCAGAAATTGCTGCAGCTAAATTTCTCTTATTATCAATTGGGTCTATAATCACTATTGATGTTTCAAATTTCTTTGAAGCCTTCCCAATGATTTGGTTTTCTTTAACTTCAGATATTGATTTAATTACATTTGCAAAACTTCCAAAATATAAGACTAAAACTTCTGAAACATAGCCACTAAATCCCTGCTTTGCAATCTCTGCCCCATAAATCCCATTTGACTTTAGAAATGTTTTTAGAATTCTAACTTCATTTCTCATTTTCGATGTTAATGATTTTTCCATAAATTTAGTATGAAATGAAGATCTATCAGCAGCACTTTTCCATTCACCAATTTTTACATCATAAAATGGCACAACATTGATCTTAGTACTCTTAATTTTAGCCTCAACGTATGGATGTTCAGAATATCTAACATATGGAAAATATTTTTTTAATGATTCAAAACCAATCTTTTTTGAGATTTTTTCAAATTTTTCTTCCGATGTTGATTCTTTGAATTTAACAAAAATATCTATATCTGCATCTTTTGATAACCAAGTACCTTTTGCAAATGAACCTCCAAACTCTAATCCTACTACTTCAGGAAATTTTCTAATTTCTTTTTCAACTAGATTAAATGCCAATTCAGCAATTTGTTTTTTTGATTTTTCTATTGTTTTTGATGGAATGACAATCTTGGCAACTTTAGAAATAATATTTTTCATTTTACTGCTTTAATCTCCTCTAAATCAGAATAGTTTGGTCCATTTGATGAAAGTTCACTTTTTTTCAATTTAATACTAGTCACTTCCTGCACTCCAAAATCTATCATTTTTTGACTATCCAATTCTTTTGTTATATCTTCCACCTTCTTTTTAATTCTAAATATTGTGATATGAGGGTTAAATGATTTATCTGGAAAAAATCCTAAAGGCTCCAACACTTTTTTAACTTTTTTTGATAACTGAATTAACATATTTCCTCCATCATCATCTGTACCAATCCAAATAACTCTTGGAAATTTGGGTTTAGGAAATGCACCTACTCCTTTCAAATTAACACTAAAACTTGAAAATTCGATTGTACGTAAAGCTTGAATAATTTTTTGTGAGATCTCTTCTGTAATTTCACCAAGAAACTGTAATGTAAAATGAAAATTTTTTGATTCCACAGGTTTAGCATCAATGTTAATTTCAGTTTGGAATTTTTTTATGGAATTAATTATATCATTATTTGAAATTTCAATTGCTACAAAAGTTCGCATTATACAATTCTTTGAACTATCTTTATAATAATTTCCGGTAGCTTCATAGACGAGCCTCTTTTTTGATATGTATTGACAAAACTAATTGTATGCTTAACAGGCATGCCTGGGGCTGGTAAATCTACTATTGCTGAAGGATTAGAACCAAAAGGATATGATGTTATCAATATGGGAAATGCAGTTAGAGAAGTAGTAAAAAAAAGAAACTTAGAACTAACCAGATTAAATCTCGGAAAACTTATGCTTGAGCTTAGAGACAAAAATGGTCCTGGTGCAATAGCGGAATTGATTAAACCGCAAATAGAATCTTCTATTGCAAATGTAATAGTAATTGATGGAGTAAGATCCAATGATGAGATACAAGTTCTTAGAAAATTTGGTAATGTAAAACTACTAGCAATTCATGCATCAACTGATACAAGATTTGATTTTTTACAAAAAAGAGGAAGATCAGATGATCCTCAAACAAAAGATCACTTTGAAGAAAGAGACAATCGTGAATTAGGTGTTGGAATAAGTAATCCAATTGCGTTATCTGATTATGCAATTTCAAATATTGGTCTAACAAAAGATGAGTTAATTGAAGCTGCCTTCAAAATCATTCAAAGTTGGATAGAATGAAGATTCCAAATATTAATTGTAAAATAGAGATGGTTTGTTCAGTAAATCCTTCTGAGGATCTTAATAAAATTAAAAAAGTAATTTCAAATATTTTTCCATATTCAACAATAAAAACTGAAAATTTTTCAATTAGTGCTCAATCCAATGAATTGAAATCTTTCGAAAAAATTTATGAAACAATTCACACAAAACAATCTCAAAAAACCTATAGACGCAACCTTGAAAAAAATTTAGAAAATGATACAACTTGGTTTTATCTAAATAAACAAACAGCTTTTGTTGAAAAAATAGTAATTTGTGAAGAAGCAAACGAATCCCCTTTAGGGCCAATTAAAGTAATTCTCACTTCATCAAATATTGATGGAATAATTGACTGGATTGTTAGCTAAGAAAATTCAATCATTTTTGACTATTTTTTTTAGTTCGAATCTAAAATCCTTTTTTTAGAATTATTATTCAATGTTCATAAAATTAGCTATAATTGGTGCAATTTTCTTAGTAGCAGTAATAATATTTCCAAATGAAATTTATCAATTATTCCCTGAAACTTCCTCAAATGTAAAAAATGATCTTGAGAAAATAAAAGATGATGCCATTCAAAAAACAGAAATAACTATTGGTGCTGGTGGCAAACTCGTTAATAATCAAGTTAAGGACTTCACCGAAAGCTCAGCTGATAGCATATCTGAGAGTATCAACAATCTAAGTGAATCTGCACAACAAACTATAGGCATTGGTGGTATCTTGGGAGATACTCAAACTGATAATAATGAATCTCAATCTCAACACGACTCACCATCAACTAACACATATTCCCCTATATCTCAAACATGGTATGATAGCTCATCCACAGAATCTCCTTTTAGTACTGTAATAACTAAAGATGAAATAATACAAACATTTGAAACACTATCTCTTACATCTAGCCAGCAATCAAATGATAATGTTATGCTTCACTATGAAGATAGTTCTGGAAAAACAACTAGTGTTACTGTGACTCTACGAACAACTGAAAAAGAGATCTTCACAGGAATTTTCTATTCTTCAATGTTTGAAACAATTGTACAAGATCTAACACAAACATCTTACTTCATTGATATGATAATAGAACATGAAGAATATGGAACAATTTATTCATCAGTATTTAATCCGGTAGATAGTACTGATACTGTAATTAATGGTGTATTCCCCAAATCTTAATTACTAATTTAATTAAAAACTGAAACCAGTTCAGGTAATGTAATTGCACTTGTATTTCTTATAACTAAATCCATCTCTGATGACATTTCAGTATTTTCTGGATTAACTTCTATCAATATTGCATTGTTTTGTTTTGCATAGATTGGTAGTATATTTGCAGGTGATACCACAAGAGATGTACCTGCAATTACCATCAAATCACACTCACTTGCAGCAATCATGGCTTTTTGCCATACGTCTTGTGGTAGAGATTCCCCAAACCAGACAACACCAGGTCTGAGTATATTTCCACACTTACATAATGGTGGAATTTCAGAAAACTCTGTTATCATCTCATCTTTAAAATCACAAACTGAACACTTGATCTTTACAATACTTCCATGTAATTCCAACACTTTTGAACTACCTGCCTTTTGATGAAGTCCATCAATATTTTGTGTTAAAATTATGACTTCAGCGAATTTTTCAAGCTCAGCAATTGCCTTGTGACCTAGATTTGGTTGTGCTGCAAAAATATTTTCTCTTCTTTCATTATACCATTCCCAAACCAATTTTGGGTTATTATAAAATGCGTCAATTGTGGCTAATTTCATTGCATCATGGTTTCTCCATAGTCCATCTTTTCCTCTAAATGTAGGGATTCCACTCTCTTGTGATATTCCAGCCCCTGTTACAAATACAATTTTTTTAATATCTTTAATCTGTTCTTTAATTGATTCAAACATTTTCATTTAATTTCTATTTCTAAAAGATCTTTTGCAGTTATTACTGAATTATGAATTCCTTCTGCTTCTCTTAAATGCCCAACTTCATCTTTGTATCTAGCTGAAAAATGTGTTAGAACCAAATTTTTTACTTTTGCATTTTTTCCTAAAGTTGCAGCTTGTTTTGCAGTAGAATGGCATGTATCTTGCGCTCTTTGTTTTTCTTCATCAAGAAATGTAGAATCAAATACAAGATAATCACATCCCTCAAAAAATTTTTCTAATTCTTTAGTAGGCATTGTATCGCCAGAAATTCCTATCTTTTTACCTGAACGTTTTTCTCCCAACACTTGATCTGGTCTTATTGTTTTTTCATTAATAATAATTTCATTTCCATTTTGTAATTTATTCCACAATTCTCCTTCAGGTATACCTAATTCCTTAGCTTTTTCAACATTAAATTTTCCAGGCTTGTCCTTTTCTTCAAATAGATATGAAAATGCAATAACTGAATGATTTGCTTTACATGTATATATTGAAAATTTTTCATTCTCAAGAATTTTTCCTTCCTTGATAATAGTAATTAAAATAGGAAATGACAATCCAAAATTTAATACTTTAATATTTGCTGCAATAAATTCATCAATTCCACTTGGACCAAAAATTTCTAAAGTTTCAGTTCTGTTTTGCATAGACATTGTTTGTAATAATCCTAGAATTCCTATACAATGATCTCCATGTAGATGTGTGACAAACATTTTCATTTTCTTATTCCATCCTAAACCTGATTTCATATAGGAAATTTGTGTAGCTTCTCCTGCATCAAACATTAAGATCTCTCCTTCTCTTTCCAAACAAATACAAGATAGCCCTCTGTTTTCAGTGGGCTGAGATGCTGATGTTCCTAAGAATACAAGTTTCATTTAATCAAAATTGACCTTGTCAAGCTTTTATGCCTATAGATTTCATATTTCTTTTGTCCATTTAACTTCAAATTTCTGTCTGATTCTTTTTTGTACATAATTGCTATTCTCTTACGTTTAGGTAGAATTGCAAAAAATTTCTTTAAGATCTCTTCAGGTTTTTCTGATGTTCTTGATGCTCTTCCATATGGCAGATCAGTAACAATTCCATCAAATTTTCCAGATATTTTTAATAATTCTTGAAAATCTGACTTGAAAACCTTTGATTTGTACCCATTTACCTTAAGATTCTCCTTTGTAATCTCACACATTTTTTCGTCAAAATCTAACCCAATTGCATGGATGCCCATAGATTCAGCCTCCAAAAGAGTTGTACCAGTACCACAAAATGGATCACATACTGTTTCTCCTTCTTTTAATCCAATCAAGTTTATCATAACTCTTGTTAGCTTCCAATCTAATTCGTGAGGATATTTTTTGATCTTGGTTGGTCTGTTTTGTTCCTTGGCTCGTTTTGAGAACCCAAAAAAGTTCTCTTTGTCTGTAAAAATTAGATAAATTGTAATGTCAGGATCTTCTAATTTCACTTTTGCATGAGAGAACTTTGATATCATGTCTCCCATAGATCTCTCTAATTCTAGAATATTGAATTGATTTACTGATAAATTAATTATTCTACAAACAAATGTCTTTGCATTTTTTAGTACTCCAAAATTTTCCTCATCCAAAAACAATCCTGACATCTTTCGTAATATCTGTCCAGAAACTTTAACAAATGAAGCACGTTTTGCAATTTCATTCCAATTCGTTTTTGATTGAATAATTATCAAATTAGAAATTATTTTAGCTTTAGCAAACCTATCATATGTTTTTGATATTGCAATTATTTCATCAGTTGCAAGTTCTAAATAATCTTTAGATAAAATGAAAAAACTCTCTGGCATTATATTATTGCCTTTGCAATTGTACTGGAAACATCAACAACTGATGTCTTACCTGGAATTGTATTTGCACTAACAATTTTTGTTACTCCTGCTTTTTTTATTTTCTTTTCAGCATCATTCATTAAAAGAGCATGAGTACATGCAACATACACTCTTTTACATTTTTGTTTTTTAAGTAATTGTGTAGCCTTGATTATACTTCCTCCTGTGCTTATCATGTCATCAACTAAAATGAGATCTCTGTTGGCAACTTTGTCTGCATTTTTTATTTTAATTTGTATTTTACCTGTTTTTCTGTCTCTTTTTTTCTCTAGAGCAATATACTCTGATTCAAATTCTTTTGCAAATACTTTTGCTCTATCTTTTCCACCTTGATCAGGAGAGACAACTAAAGGATTTTTTAGGCTTAATTTCTTAAAATATTTCACTAGATCTGGAATTGCAGTCACGTTTTTTGATTTTATAGTAAAGTGCTTGAAACCAATAATACTATGAATATCAACAGCAATTATTTTTGATGCACCAGCACCTTTAAACAATTTACCAAGAACTTTCATTGTAACAATTTCACCTGGTAAAAATTCTCTATCTTGCCTTGCATATCCCATATATGGAATCACTGCAATTACCTCAGATGATGTTTCCTTAGCTTTTGAAATTAATGATAATGCTTGTACTAGATTAGTATCAACAGGTGGATAAATTGACTTTACAACAATGGATTTTCTTTTAGATATATTTCCACTAAGAGTAATCTTACTTTCCCCATCTGGGAAAACCCTAATTTCTGATTTTACAAAATTTGCCTTTATCTTTCTAGATAACTTTCTTGCTAGGTCTTCGGAAGATTTTCCTGCAATTACTGATATCTCACTCAACAAGAAAATGTGATTTGATGGGACTCTTAAGTTTTGAGGGGGATATAGACAAGGGCTTTTTTGTGGCCCATACTATAGTCATACGAAAATAACCACTAGAGTTTATCAGGTAAACCAAGGTAGACCTAGGTAGACATGCAAAAAGTTGTTTCAACAAAATTAACAGAAGATGAACATACAAAATTATTAGATATGTGCAATTTTCATGGATGTACTCCATCTAGTTTCATAAAGCAAGCAATTATGGAAAAAATAGATCAGAAAGAAGAGATTGAATCTAATAATGAATTATCAAATGAAGATATTGAGAAAATACTTGGAATATAGAATAAAAAATTGTAAAACCATCAAATTTTATGACTACTGATGAGGGAAATGTAAGATTAAAACCTGATACTGTAAAATTGGTAATTGATAGAATTGCTAGACAGTTTAGTTCTACTGTTTTGTATAAGGGAAAAAGAAGACAGTGGGAAACAATGATTATGATAAAGGCAAGAGAATTAACTAAATTGTTTTAATCCAAAATTTATCTAAACTCAAAAACCAATACTATGAAAAATAAGTTAATTTTCAAAGAAAATTTACAGAGTTTCACATAGTATTCATGCAGGATTACATATTGTCAAAATAGACAATAAAATATCACAAGCTGTGTGGTATTTTTTAATCATATTTTAGAACAAAAAACTAGAAAGATTTGATTAATATCTGAACTTCTTCCTCATCATTTGTTGGAAACTTGGTAACCTCAAGATGATAAATAAAAGAATCATCCTCTATCAAGCCAATTCTTTTCATTGAATCAAGAACAGGTTTTGTGAGATTATCTAAATCATTTTTCCTGTTTTGCAGTCTTTCCTTTGAGATCCAAAATTTCAGAGAAACGTATAGTTTTCTACCATGAATTTTCTGAAAATGGAGAGAAGTAAGAGTTCTATCCATTGAATCTCTCCATCTTACAATTTTTTGTTTGTTGGAATTTGTTGTTATTTCTCCCTGAATTTTTGTAAAGAGAAGGGCATTTCTCATGCCATTTCTTTCCTTGTTCGTAGAAGAACTATCTCGTCTTTCATCTTTGTAGTCTTTTCAATGATCTCTTCTAACAGTTCAAATTTTTCAGGATCTTCTACTGCTAGAATGAACTCATCGTATCTGGTCTTGTCAAAAATATTTCGAAGTCTTTTGATGTCTGTCCATATTCCACTAGAGTTTTTCTGATTGTCTATGGAAAAAGATTTTGTTTTAGAGATATGTTTTGAGCCACTAAATGGTCTCTGCTATTTTAGTTCA
>LFEY01000017.1 GCA_001510275.1 Thaumarchaeota archaeon casp-thauma3 | reverse complement strand
CCATTACTTTTTCCAAAATAGCATGATAAGCTTTTGACTTGAATGCATCAGCTGTGTAAATTGTAATTTTCTTTGGAGTAATTTTTGTAACTTTGAGAATATTTGAAATATCATTAATAATTGACTTTAACAAGTCTTCTGATTGAATAGCTTTAGCATCAATTATTCCAGTATCTATTTCAGGCCAGCTAGATTTTGAAACCATTTCAGAATTTCCAAGCTTTTCCCACATCTCTTCAGCTATGTGTGGTGCAAATGGGGATAGCATTGCAACTCTTGTACTATGTATTTGATGTAACATTCCATCATAATCATTTCTTCCTTTAGCTTTTGCTCGTTTGAGATACCACTGTAAATCGCCTTCAAATGCAAATAATATCTCATGGAGTGCTTCACGCAGTCTCATCTTCTCAACTGAACTAGTAACATTTGAAATCAAACTCTGCAATTTACTTGAAATCCATCGGTCTTCAGCCTCAGAATTACTAATTGTACCTGGTTTTAGCCTCGAGCATTCCTCTAAAATTGATTCTAGCTTATTTTTAATCCCACCAACTGATTCTAAATTAAAATCAGCGTCTTGTAATAATTCAGCTGAAATAATTATTGCTAATCTAATTGGATCAGCACCATAATTTTTAATGGCTTGTCGTAATGGAATGATATTTCCCATACTCTTTGACATTTTTTTACCATCCATTAGTACAGAACCATTAACTACGATTTGTTTTGGCCAATTCTCTTCAGGAAATATCGCTACATGGTTTAATACAAAAAATGTCAAGTGATTTGGTACCAAATCACGTCCTGAATGTCTAGAATCAACTGGATAAAAATATGAAAACTCTGCTCTAATCTTCTCTACTATATCAGCTGCAATTCCTGATATTTTATCAGCAGATCCTTTACCCAAGAACACATAATCAAAGAACTCTTTAGATAAATTCTCAGCTAAAATAGTTCCATCATTTACAAATCTAGATATCGTATAATATGACATGTAAATTACAGAATCAGATAAACTCTCTACAATCCAGTCTTTATCCCATGGTAGTTTAGTTCCCAATCCATGTTGTCTTGCACAAGCTCGCTCTCTTAACCATCCAACTACATAATGAAATTCTCCAATAATCTCATTAGGTAAAATACTCATTCCATCAAAACATTTTGTAGCTTTTGCTTTCCAGTCTTTATCTCCATAGTTTAGAAACCATTGGTTTGATAAAATTTTAACAACACATTCAGTTCCACAACGACACTTTACAGGAGTATTAGTTAATTCTAATAATACATCTGAATACTTTTTTTCTGCTAACCATTTTTTTACTATATCTTTAGCATCAGATACTTTTTTTCCTGCAAACTGCTCACAGTTTTCTTTTAACACTCCACTGTAGAACTCTTTTCCATAAATCTCAGTTGTAGCTTCTTCTAATTTTGGATCATCTTGATTTTTTATCTCAAATTTCTCACATGCCTCTTTAGCAGAATAATCTCCATATCCTTCTGTAGCTATAATGGAAATAGGCTTGATTAGCTGCAATTCTGAACTTTGAGGCTGATTTGCCTTAAAATCAACTAGAGCCTGATAGTCAAATGGTGCGTGAGCAGGCACTGACATTACAAGGCCAGTTCCAGTAGCTGATTCAACAAAGCTAGCTTGAATCATTGGAATTGATTCATTTCTGTGTGGAATTGTTACATTTTTTCCAATTAATTCAGTTCCAGCTATTTCACCATCATAAGTAATTTCTTTATCTAAAAATTCTAGCTTGTGTGCACACTCACTAGATACAATCCATTTCTCACCATTAACAGTAATTTTTTTGTAAATTATTTTAGGATTAACCCATAAATTTGTAACACCGAAAATAGTTTCAGGACGAAGTGTTGCAGTTGGTATTACATAATCTCCAAACTGAAATTTAATTAAAATATATTCAGTAAAGTCTGGCTCTACATCACCTAATGTATCGTGTTGTGATACAGGATTTTGATCACGTGGACACCAACCAACTGGATGATTCCCTTGAATGATTAAATTTTTCTCTTTTAAAATATTAATCTGCCATTCAATGAATTTCTGATAAGCTGGAACTATGGTAGTAAATTCTCTTCTCCAATCAATGGAATAACCCATCTCAATCATTCCTGATTTTATCTCTTCATGAAAATAATCTGCAATCTTTATTGGTTCAACAAATGTTTTAATGTCCTCTTCTGGGACATGATAGATATTTCTCAGTCCATCAAGGATTTCTTTATCTCCTGATTCTACTCTTCTTGCCATGCCAAGTATTGGAGTTCCTGTATAATGGAATCCCATTGGAAATAGTACATTAAATCCTTTCATTCTGAAAAACCTTGCATGAACATCAGCTATGGTGTATGTTCTTCCATGTCCAATGTGTTGTGGTGAATTTGGATACGGATACGCTACTGTAATGAATTTTTTTTGTTTATCATTTGGGTTTGTCTCAAAGTCAGAGTTTTCATCCCACTTTTTTCTCCACTTTGATTCTATATCCTTCCAGTTAATTTCCATTATATCATCCTAAAATCATTGATTTTGCTTTGGTTATTGCTTTGTCTTTTTTAGATGTGTCTTTTCCTCCACCTTGAGCAAATTTGGCATCTCCACCACCTGCTCCGCCAAGGATTTCAGCCACGGATTTGGCAATATCTCCAGCATTTTTGCTATTTGACACCTCATCTCCAGAATATACCATTATTCTAATTGTTGGTCCTGATTCAAAGATTCCAACATACACTGCATTTGGATTGTCTTTGACTAGCTTTTTGCCAAAGTTTGTGTGGAAAAATTCATCGTATTGATTACTATCTGTAAAACAAATTTTTCTAGAATTATCTACAGTAATTTCAATTTCATCAATTGTCTTTGTACTAGTTAGAAATGCAACTTGTTCTAATAGAATAGGAATTTTCTCTCTAGCTTTATCTTTTCCTTCGTCTCTTTGTTTTTCTATAATCTCTTTTTGAGCTGATTCTTTAACTAATTCGGATTGCTTTACCTCTTGATCTTTAACATATTGTTTAGCAGTAGGACCTGAAACAAATTCTATCCTTACTACTCCGTCTTGAATTCGTTTAGTCTTTGTAATTTTGATTAGTTCAATCTCTTTTGTCTTTTTGACATGTGTTCCACCACATGCTTCTACATCAAAGTCCTCAATTGATACAATTCTAACTGACTTTACAGGAACTACTCCTCCCTGGTATATTTTGAATCCATATTTTTGCTCAGCAGTTCCTCTATCATAGTTCTCAATTGATACTGACATGTCTTTTGCAACTATTTCATTTGCAGCTTTCTCAATATCTGCTACTTGTGCTTCAGTTAGTGAAGAGTGATGAGTGATGTCTAGTCTGGCATGATCTGCTTCTTTAAATGCAGAGTGTTGCCATATCCATGAACCAAGTACTCCTCTAGCTGATGAATTTAAGATATGTGTACTGGTGTGGTTTTTTGTAATGTTGGAACGACGAGTCTCATCAACTACACATGATACTGTATCGCCTTGTTTTGGAATTACTCCATCTAGCTCATGCAAAATTATACCTCCATGTTTATTCACATCAATAACTTTAGAGCCTGAAATAGTTCCATAATCTGGTTCTTGTCCTCCTCCTCTAGCATAAAATGAAGTTCTATCTAATACTACCAAATTATCAATTACTCGCAAAACTTTGGCATCAAAATTCATTGGGTCATCTGCATAAAACAACATCTCTGTCTCTGGAAGATCTTCAATTGCTAACTCTTCTGCAGTCTTTTTCTTATCTGACTGGTGCAAATCAGAGAGTTTTTCATAAAATGATGAAGGAATCTCTGATATAACATCAATTTCTTTGAGATATTCAGGTGTAATTCCATCTGATTCGTATAGAGTGATTAACTCATCAACTGATGGCATTCCTTTCTCACGAATTTTATCAGCCTTTTTCTTCATGTGTACTTTGGATTCAACATATCTGAAAGATTCTATTTTTAAAATTGTCTTGACGTCTTGTCTCTTTGAATCTAGTTCCGGATAGGTGTCTTTGAGATAGTCAATGTGCATATCAATTAATTCATCAATGTCTAGCTTGAAATTCATTCTGTCCATTGTTGCATTAATTCTTCGCAACATCATTCGGAGATTATATCCACCACCAACATTACTTGGTAATGCTCCATCAGTAATTGCAAATATCAAAGTACGAAGATGGTCTGCTATCAAATACATTCCTTCAAGTGGTGTGATTATTCTATTCACTTGGTCTTGGGTTAGTCCTGCAGATTCTACTGCACGTCTTCTTACACCATTCAAGTCATCATAAATCTCTAAATTCTTTGCAATTGCTGTAAAGTATTTTCTCAACATTTCAGAATCTGAATCAATTCCTATTTTTTGAAATAGATGTTTAGTAATTGGACCAAAACAACAGTCATACGCAGTTGGAGTTCCATTAGTAATCCACGCAAATCTCTCTAATCCTGCACCCATATCGATTACTTTTTGATCTAAAACAGTATGCTTGCCTAATTCCCCCTGAAATTCAGTAAATACTGCATTTCCAAGCTCTAATCCCTTTACAAAATATTCTAGAGAAGAACCAAATGAACCACCGCCAGCCCACACATCTTCAACAAATACAACTTCTTCTTTTTTAATTCCAAATTGCTCAGTTAGTAATCTAAAGTCTAAATCAACACATTCGTCTTTCCAATAACCATTATTATCAGGAATACTGTGTTGTCCTATCATACAAAAGCTAGAAAAGTGTCTGCCAGTTACTCCGACATTTTCTAAATCTTTGAATCTTAAACAAGTTTGTGGAACTACTAGAGGATTTGCAGGAAACTCAAAGACTACCTTTGAACCCATCACTCTTTGAAAATCAACTATTGATGCAATTGTAAAGTACAAGTCGTCCCGCCAACGACAAACTACAGGATATCTACTAACAGATGTGTGATTGTTTTTTACAAAAAATTCTTCAACTTGCTTCCAAGCTTGCGTATAATCAAATCTCTTAGCAGTTGGTGGGTCTCCAATAAATGAATAAGTGTCATCTGCATCTTCAGGACACATATCTCGTCCAGAATCCAGTGTCCAAAAGAATCTACTACATTTAGTACATGCTTTTCTGACAAATCCTTGTTCTTCAAATAACTTTACTTTGTAGTATCTATCAGAATCAGACGAAAATTCCTTTAGAATCTCTTTTTTATCCAACGATGAAGCATGCTCCTGACTAATATTAAGAATTGTCGATTAAATAAAAAAATTGAATCTAGAAAATATCGATTATAACTTGATTATTTAGCTAGATCCAATGAGGATACTGTATCTGCAACATCATACCCGTTAGTTATCATCAAATCATACAGTGGATTATTTGGTTTATACCCATTACATTCAAACTCAAATTTATCGATTATTGCAAAGCCCTTGTCTGAATTCCATCCCTCTTCTTTATCAAAGAGGGTTTCAACTTCATATTTTGATACATTGCAATTTGTATAGCTGAAATGTCTTAATGTTATATCTTTATTCTGAAGATAAACATCAACATCAAATTGCCCATATTTTTGTGATGGTAATGCTATCTTTCCAAATGTGTCGTCTGCTGCTTCGTACAGATACACTCTGTCATAGTCAACAACTCCTTCTAATTTGAAAGTAGGTTTTTTTGAAATGGCAAAACCAGCGATTTGGTTGTATACCTGAAATCCATCTGACTCTTCTACTGTTTCACGAAAGGTAAAGACTGTATGAATCGTGACATCATTTGCGTTTGTGTATTGTTTTTCATCTGTTTCTTCAGCAAAGATCTGGGGTTGTACTATTCCAACTAAACTTGCTAAAGAGATGACTAGTATTGATGTAAGAATTATTTTTTTCTGTATAATCATCATTTAGTTTACTTTATAATTGGAATATAATGGACTTGTTGGGTATAGTATCAATAGAACATATAGTTGTAATAGTTCTATATTCTAAACTTTCGTAATCTAACTATAGAATATGAATTACAATCTTAACATTTATCGTGAAATGATACTCTTGAAAACTTTGTTTAATTAATAGAAACTTGCTGGACAAATTCTGTTAAATCATGCCTCAAATTCATAAAAACTAAGATTTTTAGTTAATCTACACTGATTAATGATAAATTAAATACACTATACAATCCAGTCTATCCATGTTTGGAAAAAAGCCTATTCTAAAAGAAGGAACTCATGTTTTTTCAACTAAAAAAAATGGCGATTATAATGACTTTATCTTTGGAGTAGTTACAGGAGTTAATGACAGAAAAGTAGGAATCAATGGTGTAATAGTCAATCCAGTTGGGCTCAAAAATAAGATAGAACAAGGAAAAACAGGAGAACGCTCCAGAGAAATTCTTGAACATCCAACTCCTGATAATGTTGTCCTTGCTTTAGTGTATAGAATAGAACATGAAAATTATGCAGATGTAATTGATCTTGATAAAGACCGATGCGATATTATTCCTCCTATGGTGTATGCAATGTTGGATGGTTGGATTCGAGAATCCTTATCAGAATTTCTCAATAATGTATTATCATTAGCTCCTGGTGACGAAAGAGATGAAGCAAAACGAGTCTTAAAACACAGAATGGAGAGTTTAATTGATAAAAATCTGAGAAGAACGCTTTATTCTGTTTGTCGAAGTCTCAGTATTCTAAACTAAATTTTCAAATTTCAGGCATAATTTCTGCATAGTTTTATATTATGCCCTAGGAAAATCTCGATACAATGGAATACGTTTACGCTGCTTTACTTCTTCACAAGCTAGAAAAAGAAGTCAATGAAGCAAACATCAGCTCAGTTGTTAAAGCATCTGGCGCTGAAGTTAATGACGCTCAAGTTAAAGCACTAGTTGCAGCACTAGCCGATGTAAATATCGATGAAGCAGTCAAAGCCGCACCTGTAGCAGTTGCAGCAGCAGCCGCACCTGTAGCAGATGCAGCAGCCAGTGGCGAAGCAAAAGAAAAAGCACCTAAAGACACAGGTAAATCCGAAGAGGCAGCCATGGAAGGATTGTCTTCTCTGTTTGGCTAGATAACTTTACTTTTCTCAATTTAATTTTCTAAATACAAAAGAGTTTACTCCTTCCCAACCATAATCTACAAAACAACCTAACTCGTTTTTAGAAAGAGCATTTTTGTTAATACATTCATTGATGAATTGCAGTGAACTTACGGCACCTGTATTGCCTGTCTTTTTCATCAAATCATAGCTGAGGCCAATCTTTGTTTTATCAATTTGACATTTTTCTGCAACATAATCTACGAATCTACTTCCTGCAGTGTGTAATCCCAAGATCTTAATTCTTTTAAATTCAGATGGCATCTTTTTGCGTAATACTTTGAGATTTTGTGCAGAAAGATTTGCTATCTCTTCTCTGAGCTTTTTTGGCTGTAATTTCATATCAAAAACTATTCTGTATTTTTTGTCTGGAGACATCTTGATTGTTGCATTTTTTCCAGAATTTTTTGTATTCTTTAGAGTGAGAATTGATTTTGAATCAATCTGAATTTCTGTGTTTTTTGTCTTTTTTTGTGATAGTATGGTAGATGCAACAGCATCACTAAAAATTAGAAAATAAATTAAATTATAAAAATTTGTTTTATCTTTTTTTGAGATATGTTTTATCTGCTTTATTCTATCTAAAAACCATGGAGTATAATGAGTTCCAATTAGTACAAATGCATCTTCTTTTCCATTCATGAGAAAGTATCCTGCAGAATTT
Organism: Thaumarchaeota archaeon casp-thauma3; assembly: GCA_001510275.1. Lineage (GTDB taxonomy): Archaea > Thermoproteota > Nitrososphaeria > Nitrososphaerales > Nitrosopumilaceae > Nitrosopumilus. The sequence goes on along the minus strand of LFEY01000017.1, from coordinate 67,553 downwards.
AGTAGTGATTCTGAAAATGAGGAACATGCCAATCCCTGAAAGTTCTGTGTCCTAATGTCTTTTCTAAATGAAAGCTTGGGAATTAGCTCAACTGTTGGTGAAGGATCAAGGTATTGCTGATTGTCATTAATTGTAATGAATAATCCTATTTTCTTAGGATTGATCCCACGTAGAGATTTTTTTGCTGTTTTGTAATACATGTCATTAATACTAACATCTGATTCAACAAAATCTCCTTTCTCAAAATCAATTTTTGAAAAATCATATGATTTGTAGATATGTTCTATTCCAAGCTCATTTTTTGCATATTCTCGAACCTCCTTGTCTAGCTTTTTCTTGAGAAAATCATCTACTATCTCAGATATTGAATAACGAAATTTTGCTTTGGTAACTGCAATATTTGATAAGTTAACAGATGGCATCTCATTGAAGGCTTTTCAGCAATTTATCAAGTTTCTCAAAAAATTCATCAGTGTATTTGTCTTCAGGTAGGTCAAATCCCAAAATTATGGTTTTCAATTTTGTGTTTTTTGCTATTTTACTAATTTTTTCTTTACACTCTTCTACTGAACCTGAAACTGTTAATTCATCAAGTAGCACATCTCCAACATTTTGCATAGCCTCCCATAATCCAACTTTTTCATAAGAATTCTTTATTTTCTTAACCTCTTCTTGAAAACCAGCATTTGTTAGTGAAATTGCATAAAACTCATTTGCACCAATATAGCTAGCTAATGTCATTTTTGCTTGATTGTTATTATCTGCAAAAAAAGTAGGAATAATTGAGACTACATTAAACTCATCAGCTGATTTATTCAAAGACTTTAGTGTCGAGTTAATCAAATCTATGTGATTTGAAATTTGCTCTCTTGGTTTTAAAAAAAATATGACACCATCTGCATTTTCAGCTGCAAGTTTTGTAGTTTTTTCACCAACTGCAGCCCAATAAATTGGACCTGAATATTTTGTCCTAATAAAATTAGAGTAATCTCTTAATCGTGAAAGTGGTTTTTTAAATTCCATCTTCCATAAATTTTCTATTATTATGGGTGCACTTGTTCCAATTCCTAGGATAAATTTTCCACCAGTCTTTGTATGCATTTGATTTGCAGCATCAAGGATTTCTTCTTGTGTTCTTGAAAATACATTGATGATTCCTGTTCCAAGTTTTACATGCTTTACTTTTTCACTGATATTTAATAATACATCTAGTGCGTTTACTCCAAAAAATTCTGGATGTGTTTCTGGTACAAAAAAATATTCAACAGAATTATCATCCGCAATCTGAGCTGCTCGCTTGATAGCCTCTATTGGAGCTCTAATTCCAAGCTCAATACCAATTTTAGTCACAAAACTCCTACCGATATCTCTCTAGTATAAAATATTAGGACGTATGGATGCTTTTTCCATCCAAACCTCTTAGCGCATCTACAAATGCTTCAGGAAGAGTGGGGTGAGCATGAATTGTTTCAATCACATCTTTTGGTTTTAGTTTTAATTTTACTGCCAATGTGGCCTCACCAATGATTTCACTTGCATGTGCTCCAACTATGATGGTGCCTTGCAATATCCCATTTTCCTCAAAAACCTTGATGAATCCACGCGTATCTCCCAAGCAATTTGCCTTTGCATTAGCTACCATAGGAAATTCTATTGATCTTCCCTCACATTTTCCAACAATTGCTACTTCAGGATATGTAAACACACAGAATGGTACTGCAGAATAATCAATTGCACTTTTTTCTCCCAAGATATTTTGTGCTGCAACCTCGCCTTGATATGATGCTACATGTGCAAGCTCATATTTTCCTGCAATATCTCCTATTGCATAAACATTTGATAGATTTGTTTGCATTTGATCATTTACTGTTATGCCATCATCATTCCAAACAATCCCTAATTTGTCTAGCTCATCAGTGTTAAAGTTAGGTTCTCTTCCTGTACTGATTAGAATTTTTTCTGGATTAATTTCATCCCCATTTATCATCACCTTTCCGTCAGATATTTTCATAGAAGATTTTGTCATGACAGAAATCCCATCTAGTTTCATATATTTTTCAATGGCAGCTCCTACCTCTTTTGGTTGACCAGGCAAAAGTGAATCCTCCATCTCAACTAACCAAATTTTACATCCTAGTGCATTGAGAATAGATGCAAACTCACATCCGCTATATCCACCGCCTACAATCAAAATAGATTCTGGAAGATCTTCTAGCTCAAAAACTGAATCAGTTGACACGATTTTTTCAGATAAATCATTCACTGGAAAACTTTTGGGCTTGCTTCCTGTAGCAAGAACAATATTTTTTGTCTCTAAAGTTCTATCATTTACTATAACTTGATTTTGTGATTTTATGCTAGCTTCTCCTTCTATTAGCTCTATTCCATATTCTTTAAACAGAAAACCAATTCCAGATGCAAGCTTTGAAACAGTTGATTTCATTTTTGATCTTAGAATCGAATAATCAATCTCAATGTTGCTGTTGATGCCAAATTTTTTGGCTGATTTTGCCTTTCTTACAATATCTCCCATTGAATGTAGATATTTTGTTGGAATGCAACCCTTATGAGTACATGTGCCTCCTAGACCACTTTTTTCCACAACACACACCTTTGCTCCTTGCCTTGCTAGGCTTATTGCGCACACATAACCAGCAGGTCCTGCACCAATTATGACTGCATCATACATAGAATTTGATGAAATTCAAGTAGCAATAAATTTTGCCAAGGTTATCTTCTAAACGTCCAATTCTCACTTGAAAATTTCTCATCCATTAACTTTTGACATGATTCTAATTCTTCTTGGCTTAGTTTGAAAGGAACAAGATCACATCCAAAAACATCTCTTGCACTGCTTTTTAGGGCATTAGAAACTTGGTCAAACGTTTTTGAAATGCCTGCGACTCTATTTTTGACATCTAAAATTTTCTTATCACTTATCTTCTCTATTGGTACATTTAGTAGTGAAAACATTTTTTCTACATCTACCTCTAATAGAATTGTTCCATGTTGCAGTAAAGTATTATTCTTTCTAGTCTGTGCATTTCCACAAACCTTCTTTCCATCAACTATGACGTCATTTAACGGTGAAAACTTGGCATCAAGTCCAAGCTTTTTTAATGCTTGTATGATAACCTCACTAATTTCTTCATATGATTTCAGTATGTTTTGCGGAAAATTTTTTGTAACAAACGAATATGTTAATTCCATGTCATGAAAAACTGCCCCACCACCAGTAATTCTTCTAACTACATCTACATTCATGTCGTTGCATTTTTTGTAATCAACTTCGTCTATGTTTTGAAAATAACCAATAGAAATACAAGGCTTTGACCATCCATAAATTCTCAAAATAGGCTCCTTGCAGTTGTAAAGCAAAAACTCATCAACTGCCATGTTCCATGGTCCCAAATTATTTCCTGTTTCTAAAATCCTAATTTTTTCAAATTTTATTTTTATCACCTTTCATACCAAGTATAACATCAACTAACGAATCTATTTCAAATCCAAAAAACTCAGAGTTTTTCAAAACCAGCTTAATTTTATTTTTTAAATCTTCCTTTTCTAATTTGACTCCACAAAGTTCTTGCTCTAGTTGCTCAATTACTTCTTCTGGATGGACAAAAAAATCTCCTGTTATCTTAATTGAATGAATCAATTCTGATTCTTGCTTGTATGCAATCTTGATTTTTACAATCTTACCTAGTTTTGTTGTGCTTGTTGTAGTGATAATTTCATCTTGGCTGGAATTCAATTTATGATTCCTTAGGTGACCATCGTAGATTTAGCTGACGTGCTGCCTTTACCTCATCTAATCTTCCAGGTGTGGTATGAGGCGCATTTTTGACTAATTCTGGGTCTTCTTTTAGTTCTTTGATGATGGTCTTCAAGACCTTGGCAAACTCATCTAGTGTATCTTTACTTTCTGTCTCTGTAGGCTCTATCATCATGGCCTCTTTTACTATTAATGGAAAGTAAATTGTAGGCGCATGAAAACCATAATCTGTAATTCTTTTTGCAATGTTTAGAGTACTTTTCTCACCAAAGTTTTTTGCAGATATGACAAATTCGTGAGCACACCTCCTATCATATGGTACATCAAAGTCTTCTTTTAGCAAACTCAAAAGATAATTTGCATTTAAAACTGCCATAAGCGAAATTTTCTGAATGTCTGAACCCCAGGATCTTATGTATGATAACGCACGAACAAGTATTCCAAAGTTTCCATAAAATGAATGCAGCTTACCTACACTCTTTTCTTTGTTGTAATCAAAAACGAATTGTTCATTTTCTTTTTTAATTCTTGGTACTGGTAAATAATCTTCAAGAAATGATCTAACTCCTAATGCACCGCCACCAGGTCCACCGCCACCATGTGGTGTAGAAAATGTCTTGTGTAAGTTAAGATGCATCATATCAAATCCTTGATCTGCAGGTTTGCTAATTCCCAAAAGTGCATTCATGTTTGCACCATCACAATACATCAATGCTCCATTTTCTTTTGCAAGATCTTTGATCTCCGATAGACTCTCTTCATATAATCCCAAGGTATTTGGATTTGTAATCATTACAACTGCTACATCTTTTCCTATTACTTTTTTGAATTCATCAATGTCCATGTTACCACGATCATCTGTTGGAATCGTAACTGTTTGGAATTTACACATGGCTGCAGTTGCAGGATTTGTTCCATGAGCAGAATCTGGAATTATTATTTTGGTTCTGTTTTCATTTTTTTCTGCAAAATATTTTTTGGCAATCATTACTCCAAGTAATTCACATTGTGATCCAGCAGCTAGCTGAAGCGAAAATGCATCCATACCAGTGATTTCCTTTAGGATTTCCTCTAATTCCCAAATGACTTCTAGTGCTCCTTGTGCATGACTAGTAGGTGTGTGTGGGTGCAGATTTGAGAATCCTGGCAATTTGGCAATATCCTCATTGACTCTGGGATTGTATTTCATGGTACATGAGCCTAGAGGATAGAAATTGGTATCAATTCCATAATTTTTCCTTGATAGCTCAGTGTAGTGCCTAATGATTTGAATCTCATTGACATCACACAATGGAAGAGAACTTCTTTTTAGCTCTTCAGGTAAATCTACATCCTTTTCTTGTGATGGAGTGTGTTTAGTATTTGATTGGTTATAATTAAAAATTAATTTCATTTGCTCACCGCCGAAATATATGAATCAATGTCTTGAAGTGAATTTTTTTCAGTACAACAAATCAGTAGTTTGTTGTCTCCAACATCTATCCCACCAAAAATATTACATTCCAACAAATCTGCAATTATTTTTTCAGATGGTTTTGGTGATTTTACTAAAAATTCATTGTAAAATGGATTTGTATTGATGGCATCAAAACCGTTTTTCCTTAGCTTTTCTTGCAGAATATGTGCTTTGTGATATGATGATCTTGCTACATTTTGTAGTCCTGACTTTCCTAGTAATGCCAAGTAAATTGTTGCAGTTAATGCCAAAAGTGTCTGATTTGTAGTAATGTTACTTGTGGCACGTTCTCTTCTAATGAATTGCTCTCTTGCTTGTAATGTCAAAACAAAACCCTCATTGCCTTGATCATCTGTAGTCATTCCTACTATTCTTCCTGGCAATTTTTTTGTCAAAAATTCTTTTACTGCAATGAATCCAAGATATGGACCGCCAAAACTTTTTGGTATTCCAAAAGCTTGACCTTCTCCTACAACAATGTCTGCTCCAAACTCTCCAGGTGTCTTGAGTATTGCCAAAGAAGTAGGATCAGAAATACAGTTTATGAAGAGTGCATTGTTTTGATGAGTTTTTTCAATCAAGCCTTGCGGGTTTTTTATATTGCCATAAAAGTCTGGAGTCTGAGAAATCACACATGCCGTATTTTCATCAATTGTGTTTGTAATGGTAAGCTCTGTTCCATCACAATATGTTTGAAGAACTTTTAGATATGCTGGATTAAGTCCATCGTCTACAAAAACGCCCTTTCGTTTTGTATGTGCACTAGATAACAGTGCAGCTTCTGCCAAGGCTGATGCACCATCATAAAGAGATGCATTTGAGACGTCCATGCCTGTAAGTAGGCATACAAATGACTGAAATTCGTATAAAACTTGCAAAACTCCTTGGCTAGCCTCTGGCTGGTACGGTGTGTATGATGTAAGAAATTCTCCTCTTGAGACAAGATGATTGATCACTGATGGTATGTAGTGATCATAAGAACCGCCACCAGCAAAGTATTTCATTGGAGAATTTTTTTCTGACAAAGATGTCATGTAGGAAACTAATTCCATCTCACTTAATGGACTATCTAACTTCAATTCAGAAAGTCTTGGTTTGAATTCCGAAACTAACTCATCTAATGTTGAGCAACCAACAACTGAAAGCATTTTAGAAATGTCTTCTTTTGTATGTGGAATAAAATTCATTGATTACTCCTTACTTTGGCCTACTAGTTCATCATATTGTTCTTTAGAAAGCAAAGAATCTATTTGCTCAGGACTGCTTGGTTTTATTTTTACAATCCATCCTTCTTCATAGGGTGATTGATTAATCAATTCAGGCTGCTCTGATAGTTTTTCGTTAATTTCAATAATTTCTCCATCTATTGGACAGTAGATGTCAGATGATGCTTTAACAGAATCTATTATTACCATAACATCATTTTGTTTGAATGAACTTGAAACTTGAGGTAATTCAATTGATACTACATCTCCAAGCTGATCTTGTGCAAATTCTGTTATTCCAACAATTACAATTTGATCGCTTTTTTCAACCCATTCGTGTTCTTTAGTAAATTTTCTCTCCACCACGGAAAACTCTGAAATAATCTCTTTAAAAAAAGTTGTTTTATCTTTTGTAAAATCTAGTGGATGCTAATTTGCTGTCATAAAATTTACCACCAATATCGATCTTAATTTTTCTCTCCAAAGGATACTCTACAGGTACAAAACAATACCCAATTGGTTTACCTAATGTGGGAGAGAAACTACCTGATGTTACAATTCCGATCTCTTTTTTTTCATCGTAAACTTTGTTATCTTTTCTAGCAACTCTTTTTGTTTCGATAATTTCAAAACCACTCATTTTTCTTTCCACTTTTTTCTGCTCTAGTGCTGCTTTTCCAATAAATTCAGTCTCAAATTTGACGGTCCATTTTAGTGGTGCCTCAAGCGGAGTAATTGTTTCATCAATATCGTTCCCATAAAGCATCAATCCTGCCTCTAGTCTTAGTATGTCTCGTGCACCCAAGCCAATGGGCTTTATTCCATATTTTGCACCTGTCTCCAATAATTTTTCCCAAACTTGCACCTGTTTTGAATCAAAAAATAATTCAAATCCATCTTCACCAGTATAACCCGTTCTTGAAATAATACAATCAACATCGTATAGTTTTGTTTCAATCAAATGAAATGGTTTGAGATTTTCTATTTGCTCAACTCCTGCATCCTTTAGCACATTTTCAGCTTTTGGACCTTGTAGTGCCAGTAATGCATAATCATCTGTGACGTTTTGAATTTCACATGATTTTACATTTTCTGTGATCCAATCAAGATCTTTTTTGATGTTTGATGAATTGACAACAATCATAAATTCATTTGAATTAATTCTAATAACTATCACATCATCTATTATTCCACCTCTTTCATTACACATTGGAGAATAGATCACTTGATTGTCTCCAATTTTTGAAATATCATTTGTTATCAAATGTTGTATTTGTGATTCTGCGTCTCCTTTGATTTTAAATCTGCCCATGTGAGAAACATCAAACAATCCAACGTTTTCTCTAACATTTTTGTGCTCATCAATAATTCCAGAATACTGTAATGGCATCTCCCATCCATGAAAGTCAACCATCTTTGCTTTTGATTCTAAATGTTTTTTAAAAAATGGCGATCGCATGAAATGTAAAATGTTATTATTCGTTATATGTTCATTGAATCGATGAGCTTAATCCGGCCTAGCTGGTTAAAAATGAAAATTCCTTCAGGTGATAACTATGTCAAAGTAAGAAAGACTATACAAAAATATAATCTACATACTGTTTGTGAAGAGGCATCTTGTCCTAATGTTGCAGAGTGTTGGGGTGTGGGAACTGCAACAATTATGATCATGGGTGATGTGTGTTCACGTGGATGTAAATTCTGTAATGTTGAGACTGGAAAACCTTTTGAATTAGACTCTGAGGAGCCTAAAAATGTAGCACAAGCAATCAAAGACTGGAATCTTCGTTATGTCGTAATTACATCTGTTTGTAGGGATGATCTTCTCGATGAGGGCTCTGAGCATTTTGCCAGAACCATACAATGCATAAAATCTGAATGCCCAAATATTGTAGTTGAGTCGTTAATTCCTGATTTTAGTGGAAATGAAAAATTTATTGAAACAATAGTAAAAGCAAAACCCAATGTAATAGGTCATAATGTTGAAACTGTCAAAAGATTGAGTCCACATGTTAGAGATCCTCGAGCAAATTACAAACAATCGCTGAATGTTTTGAAATATGTAAAAGAATTAGACTCTGGCATTTTTACAAAATCATCTTTGATGTTGGGATTAGGTGAATCAGAAGAAGAAATTCTACAAACTGCACAAGAACTTAGAGATGTTAATGTTGATATGATAACTCTTGGTCAATACTTGCAACCATCTCAATCACATCTTCCTGTAAAAGAGTTTGTAACACCAGAAAAATTTTATCAATTAAAGATTGATTTAAAAAAATTAGGATTCTTACATGTAGAGTCTGGCCCATTTGTTAGAAGTTCATTTAGAGCATCAGATGTTATTGATCTTATTACAAAAAATTCAGGTAAAGAGTAATTGAGTTAATAATTTTTCTAGTTCTATATTTTAATTTATGCTGGTGTGTAATCTTTTGCTTGTCTGGCAACTGCTTTTGCTTGGGCATCTGCTTTTTGCAAAATTTGTTCCTTTGTCTCATCAGTCATAAAGCCTGACTCAATAGATACAGAACGTGCAGATTGAGATGCTTTGCTGAGTATTTGTGAAATATTATCTGCTGTGATGTATGCTGCCTCAATAGATAGTGAAACTGCTTCTTGATGTGCTTGTGAGAATTGCCCTCTAATCTTCTCAACATCAATTATCATCTCTGCTTCGGCATACTTTAGCCCCTCTTCTAGTGCTGCATAAAGTGAAATTCCTGCCTCTACTGGCTTGATATCTAATTTTCCTAAAACTACTGCTAATTTTTCATTGATTGTCTCTCCTTTTAGTACAGGTGTACTATCTTTTGCAATCCAAATTGTTCCTTGATCAATTCTAGTTGGAATTCCTGCGTTTTTGAATTCTGTAAGCATTGGACCTGGTGCAATTCCTGTATTTTTTGCAGGTACTACAATATCGACACTTGCAATATCTCCTCCTCTTGCAGCCATCATAATTTTATTTTTGGCAAGAAGGACATTTAGCTTGAATGGTGACATGTTAGTGAATAGGAACATACATTGTCCTTCAAGTTCTCCAATCATGTCTTTGATTCCTGGCACATCTAATTGCTCTAGTGCTTTTTGAGCAACTTTGTCTTTGATACTTACAAATTCTACATCACCTTTGAGAGTTTTTCTTAATGGCAATATTTGTGAAGAACGAACTTTGGACATTTTGATTATAGCTAGAACTTTGTATTTTTTTGGCAACTCTAGTAATTGTTGATACATTTGGGCTTTTCTTTTAGGATAAGATGTTCTATTCTCATGCATGTTTCTTCTTAACCTCTTGTACTTGTTTTATTGGTTTACCCATTGAAGTTTTTATCATAATTTTTTTGATGTTCTTTTCTCCGTTTGGTAATTTCTTTTCAATTGCACTAAGAACAGCATGTGCATTAATTGCCAAATCTGCAGCTTCCATAGATTCATCTCCAATTTTACATGATATGGATAAAGATGCTCTTGTTCTAACTTTAATTGATGATCTAAATCTTGCTAAAAATGCAACAATATCTGCATCAAATGGAACTGGTGTTGGCATTTTTCCTCTAGGACCTAATAGTTGACCCAAAGTTTTTCCGACAACTGGCATGATTTGAGTGTCTGCCAAAAAGAAATCATACTTGTTAATGAATTTTCGAGATTCTCTTTTGTTTGTTGCAAATTTATCTAATTCTGCTGTTCCAATAACTATATCGGCATTTGCTGCTTTTGCTTTTTGACCCATCTCTCCTGTAGCTATAATACAAACAGTTGCTGGGGAACTAGTCTTTGGGAGCTGAACTACTTCATTGAGGGCAAATCCTTTCTTTACATCAACATCTTTGAAATTAACGATTAATTCTATTGATTGTTTAAACTTTCTCTGTTTAGCTTCAGTCTTTACTGTGTTAATCAATTCAGTAAACTGTTTCTCTGTAATCATTATGAACATTTTCGAGAAAGCCTACTTAAAATCGTTTAGAGATTGATATTCCTGATTATTCTTTATTTTAAAAAAATTACACTTTTTCTATAAAATAATTGCAATTCTAAAGGAAATTAATCTCAAAACCTACATATATTAAATCACAATCAGAATTTGGTAATACAATGCACAGATTTGATGAACTTGATATGAAATTGCTTTTTGAATTAACCAAAGACGGATCTATTTCGGTTCCTATTTTATCTAAAAAACTTGGGATTAATGCTTCTGTGCTGTATAGTAGAATCAAGAGGTTGATAAAGAAAAAACTAATCAAAAAATTCACTGTAGTGATAGATGATTCTCTTTTAGGTATAGGTGTAAAAGCTTCTGTTGGAATAAATCGAGATCCCAAACTCAAGGATGAAATTCATAAAGCATTCATGGATATATCAGAAGTTGTCTCAATATCTGAAATTACTGGTAGATTTGATATCATGATTCACGTTTATGCCAAGAACCTTGAAGCACTTCATTCTGTGGTAATTGAAAAAATTGGAAAAATAGACGGTATTCAAAATACAGAAACCTTTGTAGAATTACAAAAAACCGATAAAGATCCTGTTTATCTTATCGAATAATTATTGGAATTTTTTATCCCATTTGCCTTCATTGACTTCGGCAGTAATTTCTTTTGGAGTCTTTCCTTCTACTTTGACTCCTAATGCCACACATGTGCCAATGATTGTTTTTGTAACAGATTTTAACGAAGAAGCATAAGATTTCTCTAGTTTTGTATTTGCTATTTTGATGATTCCATCCATTGTAACATCGCCTGCCCATTCAGTACCTGATGCTCCTGATCCTTTTTGGATTCCTGCCTCTTTCATGATTAGTGCCGCAGCTGAAGGAATTCCAATTTCAATTTCATACTTTTTTGTATCACTATTCACAACAACAGTTACTGGAACTTTCATTCCCTCAAAGTCTTTTGTTTTATCATTGATTGTTTTGATAATTTCCATGATATTGACTCCTAGAGGACCTAGTGCTGGACCTAATGGTGGACCTGCAGATGCTGCCCCTCCAGTTACAAGTGCTGATACTTTTTGTTCTCCCATATCTTATTCTCTCTATATGAAAAATTTAATCCTTACTAAGCCCCACTCGACAGTTTTAGATAGTTTGCGTCTACTGTTACTGGTAATTGATAAGACGCATCCAACAAAACTACTGTTGCCTCTTCTTTATCAACGTCAATTCTGGTAATTGTTGATTTCATTCCTTTGAATGGACCACCTGTAATTTCTACTATGTCATCTATTGCTAATTGTGAAACTGTTGATTTCTTGATAAGGTATCCTTCGATATCTTTGAATTCTAATTCTCCTCTTAATTGACCTCGAATATGTCTTACACCTTCGACTGCCATGTATGCATCGCTGGGATTGATTGCCTCAATTACGACATATCCCTTTAGATCACTTACCCAAAATACAGATTGAATGTTAATTTTATTTGCATTTGATTTAGCTTCTAATAATCTCATTACCACTTTTTCTTGTCCGCCAGTGGTCCTAATTGCAAATAAATGTGATTTTACTTCCTCTGACAATTTTATCTACCAAATGTAATTACCGAAAAGACAAATTGAATTATAAATCCAATTGCGCCGACTCCCATTATTCCCAATAATACCAATCTAAGATGCTGTTGATACTCATCTCTGTCTGGTTTTTTAGCCATTTTCATGGTATTGGCCATGTTTCTCAAAGTCTGCTTAGGGTTCATTGCTGGAAATTAATAAGGTGTCCTTATATTCCTTATCTCATGGAGTTGCTAGTTGCGTATCAAGATGACCCTGCAGGTAACAATATGGCAAAATTTCTTTCAAAAGAAATGATTCAAGAAGGTGATATTTTTCGTGGAAAATATTATGACTTGATAATAATTTCTACACCTGCAATTTCTGCTGATTGGTTAGAAGAAAAATATGATTATGATGGATTTGTATTTCTCTCAAAACATGCTGCAGAATCTGGAGTGCTGGCTTTAACTTGTCATTGCACTGGAAATTTTTCTGAAGCAAAATTTGGCGGAAATGATAGACAAATAGCAGTCCCTCATCCACATCTTCAAAAAGCATATCTTCAAACTTTGAAGAAAAATCAGGCCCAGTTTTCAGAATTCCAAATCACTATTGAGGCAACACATCATGGACCTACTGCACTAACTAAACCATCTATTTTCATCGAAATAGGTACATCTGAAAAACAGTGGAATGATGTATCTTTGTGTAATTCAGTAGCAACTCTGGTTCACCAAGTAATGACACAACCAATTCAAGAAAATCCTGTTGCAATCTGTTTTGGAGGCACTCATTATCCTTCAAAATTTACTAATGAATTACTTGAAGGAAAATATGCTCTTGGAACAGTAATTCCAAAACATGCATTAGATGATCTTGATGAAAAATTGTTTTCTCATATTCTTGCACAAAATAATATGGCAGAAATTGCTCTTTTAGATTGGGGTGGATTAGGTCCCAATAAACAGAAAGTACTTGATTTTCTTGAATCAACAGAACTTGAGGTTATCAAACTTTGAATCTTGAACAAAAGATTTACAAAAAATTACTCGAGGTTCCAAAAGGTAAAATCACAACTTATGGTGAATTAGCAAAAGCTGTTGGGTTGAAAAATGGACAGAGAGTTGTTGGAAAAATAATGAACAAAAATCCTTATCCTGTGATCATTCCATGTCACAGAGTTGTAATGTCTACTGGAAAAATTGGCGGTTATGCATATGGAGAACACATCAAAACAAAATTGCTAAATGATGAAGGTATTCAAACTACAGATGGCAAAATTCTGGATTTGGAAAATAACGTATATCGATTCTAGTTCTTTCTATCTACTTTAATTTCTTCCATCAAAGTTCTAAGATGTGCTTTGTTTCTAACTGTATTTCCACCAACTTTTTTGTAAAGTACCCAAAATTCTGGATTAGTCAAATCTTTTCTATCTTTTGCAATCTTTAACAATCGTCTCAATGCACGAACTTTAGCAACGTATACTTGTTTTTTACCTATTCGTGCTCCTTTCTTACCTTGTTTTGAACCTTGAGTTGTACCTCTTTTGTGTTTCTGATCTCTCTTTGTTTGTGCTCTTCCTCTAGATGTACCTGTAATTGATTTAATTCTGATTGTATTTGCTGTAATGAGACTACGAATATTTTCTCTTGTAATTGCATCTGCAATATCATCTAAATGATCAGTATCAAACTTTATTCTATGAATTCCAACACCTGTAACTCTAGATGCTAGTCTTTTCTTAGCTTTAAGATTTACTACCACTTACACTCACTCTCGCATTGAAAATTTTGAATTTGCTTTCAATTGCTTTTATCACAATTTCTTTTCTCTTTCTAGTTCCAACACTATGTCCAAATCTAACCCCATCTTTTTTTGGGTCTAATTTTGCTAAATCGTTTAAATTGTAAACTAAATTATCTGTAAATCCTGAAGGATGTAATCCTCTTGCTTCTTTAGGTCCACCATATCCAACTTTGACGAGACCTGGGCGACCTCTACTCTTTTGTTTTCTTTGATGATGATCAATACCTTTTGGTTTTCTCCAGTTAGTCTGAAGTCTAACATAACGCCAACTTTCTGGTCTAATAAAATCAGGATTATGTCCTTTTATTTCCTCTCTCTTTGCAAGTAATTCTTTATTGATCGTCATTAGAGTGACTCTTGAATTTTGAAATAAATACGTTCCTAGAACTGAAAAAAATTTCAGATAACAAAGAGATAATAAGGAAATTCAAGGCGATTCGAAATATCTCATGAACAAATCTGAGATTGATATAATAATTTTTGGAGGCATAATCTCCTGACGCAAGTCGTAGGTACTGCTGTAACTGACAAGTTTTCATCACAATTAACCGTATTTGGAATCAATCCTTCTAAAGTACACAGAAATCTCAGCGTAGATGAAATGGTGAATCTTGCAGTTGAAAGAAAGGAAGGTGTAGTAAACTCAACAGGCTCTCTTTCTGTGAATACTGGAAAATATACTGGACGATCTCCTGATGATCGCTTTATTGTGGATGATGATAAAACTCATGATACAATTGATTGGGGAAAAATTAATCATCCCTTCCAAAGTAGTAAATTTGAGAAACTCCTTGAAAAAATGAAAAACTTTGTTGATAATAAGGAACTTTTTGTTTTTGATGGTTTTGTAGGTGCTGATCCAAAAAATCAGTTGCCAATTAGGGTGATTAATGATCATGTTTGGCAAAATCTGTTTGGAAGAAATTTGTTTATTCGACCAACAAATGAAGAGTTGGAAAATCATGAACCAGAATTCACTATATTATGTATCAATGACTTTGTAGCTGTTCCAGAAATTGACGGAACTAGAACTGATGTCCTTATCCTAGTTGATTTGACTAGAAAAATTGTTTTGATTGGTGGTACTCAGTATGCAGGAGAAATGAAAAAGTCAATGTTTTCTGTAATGAACTTCCTTTTACCAGAACGTGGTATTTTCCCAATGCACTGTTCTGCAAATATTGGAGAAAAAGGTGATACTGTACTGTTCTTTGGATTATCTGGTACTGGTAAAACAACTCTTTCTGCAGATCCTAATAGAAAACTAATTGGTGATGATGAACATGGTTGGTCTGATAATGGCACATTTAATTTTGAAGGTGGATGCTATGCAAAATGTATCAATCTTAGTCAAGAATCAGAACCCGAAATTTGGAATGCAATCAAACCAGGTGCCGTTTTAGAAAATGTAGTACTTGATGATAATGTACCAGATTATGATGATAACAATTTAACAGAAAATACTCGTGTTGCATATCCTTTGGATTACATTCCAGGTGCAGTGATTCCAAGTGTTGGTGGAAACCCTGGGGTGATTGTATTTTTGACTGCTGATGCATTAGGAGTTTTACCACCAGTTTCTAGGTTGACAAAAGAAGGAGCCATGTATCACTTTATGTCCGGTTATACTAGTAAATTAGCAGGAACTGAAAGAGGAATCAAAGAACCAAAATCTGTATTTTCTGAGTGCTTTGGGGCTCCATTTATGCCTAGACCAGCATTAGTTTATGCAAAACTACTAGAAGAAAAAATCAATCAACATAATACTATAGTTTATCTTGTTAACACTGGTTGGTCTGGTGGTCCATATGGAGTTGGAAAAAGAATTAAGATCAAATATAGCCGTGCTATGATTACTGCTGCCCTTTCAGGTGCACTTGATATTGTAAAATACAGACATGATGATGTATTCAATTTAGATATCCCAACTGAAGTAGATGATGTTCCTTCTGAAATTTTAGATCCAAAAAATACTTGGATTGACAAAGATTCGTATAATCTTTCTGCAAAAAAATTATCTCAGATGTTTGTTGAAAACTTTAAGAAATTTGAAAATGTCTCATCTGATATAATTGATGCAGGTCCTCAATAGATTATTTTCTTTTAACTAGTCCAAAAATACCTATTACTAATACAATTGCTGCAATTATTCCAATCTGTTTTTCTGGAATGTCCATGATTTCTAATTTATGAGAATTTTCTGACAGTGAACTAATTTCAATTGTGTTAAATGCATTTGTTGTATTTCCATTAACTCTAATTTTTGCATCAATCCAGTATTCTGCATTTTCATAGATTTCTATTGATGCCTTTTTGTTTGGTATTGCAGTTGTAGTGTCTGTTTTACCATCTTTACTATTTGTCACTGAAATTTTTGCAAATTCCCATTCTTCTGGATGATAAATCTCAAAGAAAAGTTTTTGATCTTGTTGATTTACAGAAATTGAACCTGGTGTATAATGTACTAAAAATGGAATTACATATCGAGTATCATCGTGGTTGACAATCATTTTTCCTTCATGATCCCCAAAGTTTTCTTCAGTCATATTCATTTTAATTTGTAAATTATTGCCTTCAAGAATATGTGTAAATTTTATGAATTCTTGTCCTTCAAATTTAACCTCCAAATTATCTAATGTACCTTCCATCAATTTTAATTCAAATTGTTTTTCAGCAATTAGATCATCTGATGATATACTAACTACAAAATTTGGTGGCATGATGATTAATTTTGCCACATAAGCATTTCCAATGTCTAATCTTCCAGAACCTGATTCATGTACTGAAAATTCTTGTCCATAGGCATCTGAAACAGGCTCAACTGTAGTTAGTAATAGCGATTTTATTTCATGATGGTGTATCTCTGGATTTTTTTGAAGTAATAATGCTGCTGCTCCAGCAACGTGTGGTGCGGCATAACTTGTTCCACTTGTAAAATTGTATCCTGCATTGTTTTGTGTGGAATTGATGTATGCACCAGGTGCTACAATTTCTGGTTTTATGTAAAATGGAGATACTGGCCCTCTAGAACTAAAATGTGTTACAAAATCTGGATTGTAAAATAAATGCATATTTGCTACATTACCATTTTTTATTGATTCTTTGATTTCAAGGCCTTCTTTTCTATCAATGGATACAACTGGAATTTGTGGTTTGTATCCGAGTTCTACAAATTCATGAATTAATTCACCCAAAAAAATTCCTGGTTCATTATTGTACACAATCATTGCTTTTGCTCCTGCATTAGCAGCATTTTTTTCCTTTATAGAAAAATAAAATAATTCTCCTTCTACATCACTTCCTCTTTCAACAATTAATATTGCATTTTTTACATCAATTTCTTTTAGGTCTTCAATTTTCCCATAACCTCCAAAAATTATTTTTCCTATAATTGGCTCATCTAGTTTTGTAGAACCTACCATTGGAATTACCGTATATGGTTTTTCATCTACTTCTAATGTTGCAACTAAACTTGATGTAAGATTATTGTATGTTGCACCTACTGTAACAGATCCAAAATTTCTACCTGGACTACCAATTGTTTTGAATCCAGGACCGTCATTTCCAGCAGCAGTTACTACAAAAATTTCTTTTTCTAATGCAAGATTTACTGCACGGTCAATTTTGCTATTTGTTTTGTTTACTCCTAAACTGATATTGATGATATCTGCTCCATCTTCAATTGCCTTTTCAATGGCTCTAATGATTAATTCTGATGATACTCCTTCTCCATCTTCTGAAACTTTGTATGCAAGAATTTTTGCCTTAGGTGCTACTCCAACTGCTTTACCATCAGCTGCAATTACTCCAGCAACCTGAGTACCATGACCATTTGTATCCATAGGCAGCTCATTTTCTTGTATGAAGTTGTATCCTCCAACTACTTTTCCATCAGGTCCCCATCCAAATAGATCTGGATGATTAAAGTCAACTCCTGTATCAATCACTGCAACTATAATTCCAGTTCCATCAATTCCATCAATTCTTAGAATTTCTGTTCCAATAAATGGGACACTTCTCTCTAAATATGTCTGAATTTCATTTTCAGATAGCAGAGATTGAGACAAAATAAAACCCATCAAAAATACTACCATTAAAGAAAAAACTAAGAATTTCACAAATTTTCTAATTATTTTAACAAGTAAAAATGAATTGTTTAGTAAACCAATAAATGGAATAAAAATTCAAAGCTAACCATGGGAAAATACACACTTCCTGAAATGCCATATGCTTATGATGCATTGGAACCTCACATTGATGCAAAAACAATGGAGATTCATCACACAAAACATCATCAAGCATACACTGACAAACTAAATGCAGCTCTTGAAACATGTCCAGCTGAAATTCAAAAAAAAGATATCATCGATATCTTATCTGATATCAACTCAGTCCCAGAAGACAAAAGAGGCGCAGTTAATTTTAATGGTGGTGGTTATGATAATCACAGGTTATTTTGGAATAACATGAAATCAAATGGAGGTGGAGAACCTGGAGGATCTATTGCTGATGCAATTAACGATTCTTTTGGAGGCTTCTCTGACTTTAAAGAGAAATTTTCATCTACTACAGCAGTGATTCAAGGTAGTGGTTGGGGATGGTTAGTATACAATCCTTCATCATCTAAAGTTGAATACAAATCAATGCCAAATCAAACTAGTCCAAGAACTGAAGGATTAGTACCATTATTGGGCTGTGATGTTTGGGAACATGCATACTATCTCAACTATCAAAACAAAAGACCAGACTATATTGCAGCATGGTGGAATGTAGTTAACTGGGATGAAGTAGAAGATAGATTCTCAAAAGCAAAATAAAATTCTTATCTTTATTTTTTTATTTATCAATTATTAGCTATATCCTATGAATGAATTTATAACCATCTGAGCAAGGTTTGTTGTAAATGAGTGAAGAACAGGCACAGCAATTAATGCAGCAAATACAAATGCTTGAAACATATTTTTCTGATTTATCTCAAAGAGAAGGAACATTTCTAAATGTTTTAAGAGAGGCAATTGCTGCAGTCGAATCCATTAAATCTCTTAATGAAAAACCTGAATCAGAAACTCTTGTCCCAATTGGAATGGGAACATATGTCCCAACAAAAATTTCACCCAATAACAAGATTATTTTGAATATTGGAGCAGGAATTGCTGTGGAAAAAGATTTCACTTCAGCTATAAACTATCTTGAAGCACGGATTAAAGATATTGAGATTGCTTTACAAGATACCTCTGCAAAAAAACAAGATGCAGCAGCACGATTAGAGCAAGGAAGAGACCAAATTAATCAATTAATGCAAGCAGAACCACAACCAAATTCAGGATAAAAACATGTTTGATAATCTTCGTAATGCATTTTCTAATGCAGCGAAAAGTCTTGGTGAAAAGGAACTCCATGAAAAAGATATTGAAGGTATACTTTCTGAATTAGAAATTTCTCTTTTAGAATCAGATGTAGCTATTGAAGTAATTGATGAAATCAAATCTGACTTGAAAGAAAAACTAATTGGTTCAAAAATTGATAAACATCAAATTGAAAAATTTGTTAAAGATAGTTTGATTTCAAATATCTCTGCATTATTTGATGCTGCAGGAAAAATTGATCTATTTGAAAAAATTAATGAAAAAAAGAATAATTCACAACCTTTTTTGATTTTATTTGTTGGAATTAATGGAACTGGAAAAACTACTTCATTAGCTAAAATTGCATATATGTTACAACAAGCAAAATATTCTGTTGTTGTTGCAGCAGCAGATACTTTTAGAGCTGGTGCAATTGAACAATTACGAGAACACACTAATCGTCTTAATCTAAAACTTGTTGCACAAAATTATGGTTCAGATCCAGCTGCTGTTGCTAGAGATGCAGTATTGTATGCCAAATCTCACAAAACAGATTGTGTATTAATTGATACTGCAGGAAGAATGCAAACAAGCCTAAACTTGATGGAACAAATTGGTAAAATTACTAAAGTTGTAAATCCTGATATGACTATTTTTGTGGGTGATTCTTTAGCTGGAAATGATACAGTTAACCAAGCACGTGAATTCTTTGAACGTGTAAAATTCGATGCTTCTATTTTGACAAAAAGTGATGCAGACGCAAAAGGTGGTGCTGCTTTATCAATTGTGAAAGTTACTTCTACACCCGTTCTTTATGTTGGAGTTGGACAAGAATATGCTGATCTAAAACCATTTGATAAGGAAACTTTTCTAAAAACAGTTTTTGGCTCATTAGATGATGTTGATGTAAATAAAATAGAATCAACACCTGAACCAACACCTGAACCAACACCTGAACCAACACCTGAACAAGAACCAGAACCAGAATCAACACCAGAATCTTCTGATGATCCGTTTGAAGGAATTAGTGATGAAGACATTACAACTTATTCAGAAAAATTTGAAGTTCCTCCGCCTGAAACTGATAACGAAGCTATCAAACTAGGACATAAGATTCGTGAATGGATAAAACGTGGTCGACCTGAATCTGGTCAATAAACTGTTGAAGAAAAAATACAAAAACAAGATAAAGAGGAAAAATCTAAAAAGAAACGAGGTATGTTTGGACATTAAAGGAAATGAAACTCAAAACAAAAGATTTACTCACTTTAGCGGAATTAACCCCAAAGGAATTTGTAGGATTAATTGATCATTCAATCAAACTAAAAAAAGAACTCAAAAAAGGTGGAAACAAACCTATTTTGAAAAATAAAACATTAACAATGATTTTTCAAAAACCATCAACTCGAACGCGTGTAAGTTTTGAAATTGGAATGTATCAATTAGGTGGATATGCAATTAATTTATCATCAAATGATATGCAATTGTCACGAGGTGAATCTATCGAGGATACGGCAAAAACCCTATCACGATACACTGATTGTATAATGGCGCGTGTTTATGAGCATAAATTACTAGACAAACTATCTGAACATGCAAGTGTACCTGTCATAAATGGATTATCTGATTCTTTTCATCCTTGTCAAACTTTGGCAGATTTTATGACAATTAAAGAGAAGAAAGGAAAACTCAAAGGATTAAAAATTGCTTGGATAGGAGATGGAAATAATGTATGTAATTCTATGATTTATGGTGCTGCATTATCTGGAGTTAACATGTCAATTGCAACTCCTAAAGGATTTGAACCTGACAAAACCGTTGTTAAAGAATCAAAGAAATCAACTAACATTGAATTAACTACAGATCCATTAGTTGCAACTAAAAATGCTGATGTAGTTGTTACTGATACTTATTTTTCTATTCATAATAATGATTCAAAACGAATCAAAAAATTCCTTCCGAAATATCAAGTCAATTCTAAATTGATGAATACTGCAAAGAAAAATGCGATCTTCATGCATTGTCTTCCTGCCAAAAGGAATCAAGAAGTAACATCATCAGTAATTGATAGTTCTCAGTCAGTTGTTTGGGATGAGGCAGAAAATCGTCTTCATACTCAAAAGGCATTACTTGTTGCGCTCATTCGCGCTTAACGTATATAAGAGAAGATTCAAACTCGGTTTCTATAGATGCCATATTCAAAAATATTGAGAAGACTTAGAGAGGAAAAGACCAATTATAAAAAGCGTGGAACCATGTTGACGGGTAAACATGATTTTATTACTGTAAATATTACTAATGAAAATACACTAGTCCAAATTCTAAAGCCTGGTATGACTGGTGATACTGTTATTGCATCTGCACATTCTAGATATCTTCTTGAAAAAGGATGGAAGGGTTCTAGAAAGAGTGTACCTGCAGCGTATCTTACAGGATACTTGGCAGGTAAGAAAGCACTTGGTAAAGGTGCAAAGGATGCTATTCTTTATACTGGAACTAGAAGATTCACACAAAGAATGGCCGCAGCTCTAAAAGGAGTTATTGATGCTGGTCTTATAGTACCAGCTAGTGAAGACATATTTCCATCTGATGATAGAATAAATGGAGAACATCTTACTGTTAAAAATGAAGTTTCAAAAATAAAATCTACAATTGATACTGAGGTTAAATAGAAATGAGTCAAGCAGCACAATCTAAAACTCCACAAGGAAAACCAGGCGGTCCACGAGGACGAGGTGCACCTGTATATGGACGAGGTCCACCTGGTGGAGTTAAAGGTAGTGACCGTCCTAGAAGACCCAGAAGAGAACCAGTAGAAGAGGTTTGGGTTCCAAAAACTTCCTTAGGAAAAAAAGTTAATTCAGGAGAAATTACGTCTATTGAAGAAATAATTGAATCAGGATTAAGAATTCAAGAAGCAGGAATTATTAAAAAATTATTACCAGATTTAACAAGTGAAGTTGTAGATGTAGGGATTATTCAAAAAATGACTTCAAATGGTCAATCAACTAGATTCAAAGCAATGGTTGCAGCTGGAAATGAAAATGGTTACTTGGGAATTGGTCAAGGAAAATCAAAACAAATGAGAATTGCTATTGAGAAAGCAACAAGTCAAGCTTTTCTAAATGTTAGTCCAATCAAATTCGGATGTGGTAGTTGGGAATGTAGATGTGATAAAAAACATTCTGTTCCATTCAAGGTTAGAGGAAAGGGTGGAAGTGTTACAATTGAAATTATTCCAGCACCTCGTGGATTAGGTTTGGTTGCTGGTGGTAAAATTAAACGATTATTGCAATTGGCAGGTCTTAAAGATGCATGGACTACTGCAAAAGGCTCTACTCCTACAATGAATTCAACTTCAAAAGCAGTATTGGATTGTCTTAGACAGACATTCAGTCAGGGTTGATGAAAAATGGTAAATGCATATCTTGTTGTTAGAATAAAAGGTCAAGCTGATTGTCCATATTGGGCAACAACTACTATGACTTTGTTAAAATTAGATAAAAAGTATCGTGCAACAATTTTACCTGCTAAAGATAATACTTTGGGAATGTTAAGAAAAGTGCAACATTATGTATCTTGGATTGAACTAGATGCTTCTTTGGCAAAAGAATTGATTGAGAAAAAAGCAAGAAAATCTGGCTATCAAAAAATAACTGCAGAGGATCTAAAAGAACTCGGGTTTGCAAGTACTGATGAACTGGCTACAGCTTTGGCTGAAGGCAAAGCAACTTTATCAAAATTAAAACCACTAAAACCTTGGTTTGCTTTGGCACCACCAGTACACGGATTCAAAAGAAGCACAAAGAAACTATATGGACAGAAAGGTATTCTTGGACAAAATAAAGAACTTGATACTATTGTAAGGAGAATGATTTAACATGGCAACAAGATTACGAAAGACTAGACGACTTAGAGGCGGACGACACATGGGATGGGGGCAGGTAGGTCAACACCGTGCAAGTGGTCACAAAGGTGGTCTTGGAGTTACTGGTATGAAGAAACATCATAGAAGTACTATGATAAAAGAAGACCCAGATCATTATGGCCATGATATTCCTAAAACACCTCACCCAAATATTATAAAAAAATGGGCAAGTCTCAGAGATCTAGATGACCTGTTCACAAAGTTCGGTAAAGAAGAAGGAGGAAAGAAAATCGTAGACCTCAAAAGTGCAGGATACAAAAAACTCCTTGGCGGCGGAAAACTAACTAACGCTTATTCCGTCAAAGTACAACAATTTACAGCATCAGCAGAAGAGAAATTAAAAGCAATTGGGGGAGAGGTGTTATCTGTTAATGGCTGAAGGTAGTTTAACCACAATTATTAGAAAAGTTGTTTTTAAAGTAGAACCATATATTCCTCAAGTACCAAAACCAAAAAAGAAGATTCCTCTTCCAACTCGATTGTTATGGTGTGGTGTAATATTATTAATCTACATGGTAATGGGTCAAACACCATTATTTGGTGCAACAGCCCCAGAATTTGATTTTCTAGCCTTTGCTAGAGTTATTTTTGCATCACAACAAGGTACACTAGTTGAATTAGGTATAGGGCCGATAGTTACAGCTGGACTTTTGATGCAATTATTGAGAGGTTCAGAAATTCTCAAATTTGATTTCAAAAAACCTGAAGAGCGAGGAATATTTCAGACAGCTACCAAGATGGTAACCTACATTGTAATTGTAGTTGAATCTATTGTATATGGTGTAGCAGTGTATGGTCCTGGAGTTTCTGATCCGTCTATTTTGTATGTAATGGTTGGCCAGCTGATGGCAGCGTCGATAATTATCATGTTCTTAGACGAAACAATCCAGAAAGGATGGGGTCTTGGCAGTGGAATTAGTTTATTCATTATGGCCGGTGTTGCTCAACAGATTCTTTGGAGTCTGTTTAGTCCGCTACCTGCAGGTGATGGAGGAATGATTGGTATCATTCCGTACATAGGGGAATCTATCATAAATGGTGATGTTTCACACATCTTATTCCGTGCAAACCAACTTCCAAGTATCTTTGGACTGTGTCTGACTGCTGGAATATTATTGATACTCGTATTTACACAGGGAATGAAAATTGAGATTCCTATTGTCTCTACAAAATACAGAGGGTTCTCTGCTGTTTATCCTATCAAATTGATGTATGTCTCTAACATTCCTGTAATTTTAGCATCTGCACTAACTGCAAATGCTATTTTTATCTTCCAAATGCTGTGGGCAAATTTTAACCCGCGGAACAATAATTTCTTTATGAATTTCATAGCACAATTTGATCCGACAAGTCCTAATTCTCCAATAGGTGGTCTCATCTATTACGTCACTCCTCCACGAGGTTTGGATGTTGCAGTTTTAGATCCTATGCGTGCAGTAGGTTATGTTCTGTTTATGATTGGAATTGTAATTGTATTTGGTAGATTATGGGTAGAGCTTGGTGGTTTATCCCCAAAAAGTGCAGCTCAGAATTTACTTGATGCTGATGTTCAAATTCCTGGATTTAGAAGATCAAACAAACCAGTTGAAGCATTACTAAACAAGTATATTCCATCAGTTACCATCATTGGTTCTGCAATTTTGGGTCTCTTGGCAGGTGTATCTGATGTTCTTGGTGTGTTTGGTTCTGGAATCGGAATTTTACTTATGGTTGATATTCTCATAAACTATTATACGCAATTAGTTCGAGAACAAGTCGAAGTAGTTATGCCACGTTTGGGTGCTTTGCTTGGCAGAAAATAAGAAAATCATAATGGTAGGAATACCAGGTGTTGGAAAATCTACTCTGTTATCTAAAGTAGTTGAAATCATAAAAACTCATGATAAAACTGTTAATGTGATCAGTTTTGGAACTTTAATGTTTGATGTTGCCAAGGAAAATGGTCTTAAAGATAGAGATGAACTTAGAAAATTACCAGTATCTGAGCAACAAAATCTTCAAAAACTTGCTGCAGAAAAAATTGCTGCATACACTGAACAAATCATAATTATTGATACTCATACATTTATCAATTCTTCAGAGGGCTATTATCCTGGCTTGCCAGAACATGTTTTAAAAATTATCAAACCAACAAACTTTGTTTCTGTTTCTGCAAAACCAGAAGAAATCTACAATAGAAGAATGGCAGATACTACCAGAAATAGAGACAAAATTACAATTACTAACATTAAAAAAGAATTAGATGCTCAATCAGGAATACTTTCAGCCTGTACGGTACTTACTGGTTCCCCTGTTAAACTCATTCTTAATCGTGAAGGAGAGATTGATAAAGCAGCAGAGAAAATAGTAAAGGCAATGGGACTGTAAAAAATGGATTTTAACTTTATTCTACTTTTCATCGACTTAATCCCTCTACAATTTGATTTCTTTGGAGGTGAAGGCGGTAGAATGGTTTTAGGAAGTGATGATCCGATAATCAAAGGATTAATTCTTTCAATGTTTGTAGTATCTGGATTTGGTATTATGCTTAATTTGTTTAATGCTATGATTAGAAGAAAGATGATTGATCAAACAAAACTACAACGCATTATGAAAGAAACACGTGCATATCAAAAAGAAAGAATGGCTGCCATGAGAGCTAAAGATCAAGCAAAAACAGCTGAACTAAACAAAAAGTCTTCATACATGAACAAAATGTCAATGGAAATGATGCAGATGAATATGAGACCTATGATGATTACTTTTGTACCTTTAATCTTGATATTTTATCTTGTGTTGCCACAACTATTTTCTTTTACTGTAGCTTTATCTCCAATTCCACTAAATGTAATTCCCGGGGATTTCTTCCAATTAACATGTACAGCTGCACAAGCTGCAGATCCAGAAGATGTTTGTACTAGTGAAAATGCATTATATCTTTGGGCATGGTATTTTCTTTCCTCTATTGCCTTTAGCGGAATGATTATGAAGCTAACAAAAACAACAATGGGCACTTGACAAAATCCATTGTTATCTCTGGACCTCCTGCAGTAGGTAAAACAACTGTTGCTAAAGGATTAGCAGAAGAATTTCAATTACAATATCTTAGTGGAGGAGATGTACTAAAAGAAATGGCAAAAGAACAAGGTTTTGATTCTGATGGTGATGATTGGTGGGATACAAAAGATGGAATGAAGTTTCTCAATCAACGTGAAGAAAATTCTGAATTTGATAAAAAATTAGATAAGAAATTAACTGGGCTATTCAATCATGGTGGAATGGTAATTACCAGTTACACTTTACCATGGCTAATCAAAGATGGCATCAAAATTTGGTTAGAGGGCTCTCATACGAGTAGTACTAAGAGAATGCAATCCAGAGATAACATGACTCCTGATGAAGCTTATAAAATTACAAAAGAGCGATTTGATAAGAATAAAGCATTGTACAAAAAATTATACAACTTTGATTTTGGTGATGATAAATCTGTGTTTGATTTAATAATTAATACAGATAATCTTACAGCGCAACAAGTAATAGATGTAACAAAAGAAACTGTGAGAAAACTACTATGACTCTTAAACAACTCGAAAACCTTGTTGAAATTGATCAAGACATTACAGATGATGCTTTTGGAACATATTATGATAAAAGAACAATTGAACAATTACTAAATTATGGAATTATTTTATTGGACAAACCACCAGGTCCTACAAGTCATGAAACTGTAGCTTGGACAAAACGCATTTTGAAACTTTCAAA
This sequence comes from Thaumarchaeota archaeon casp-thauma3, assembly GCA_001510275.1. Classification (GTDB taxonomy): domain Archaea; phylum Thermoproteota; class Nitrososphaeria; order Nitrososphaerales; family Nitrosopumilaceae; genus Nitrosopumilus. The sequence continues at coordinate 40,787 of LFEY01000017.1, read as the reverse complement.
GATTGGTCACAGTGGAACACTAGATCCTCAGGTTTCAGGAGTTTTACCTTTAGGGCTGGGAGAAGCCACTAAAGCATTAGGTGTTTTACTTTATGGCCCAAAAGAATATCATGCATTAGGACGAGTTCACTCTCTTCCCTCTAAAGAAAAACTTGATGAAACAATTGATTTGTTTAGGGGAGAAATTTTCCAAAAACCTCCTCAACGCTCAGCTGTTGTAAGACAAACAAGAACAAGAACTATCTATGAATTTGAAGTATTAGAACAAAAAGAACGATTACTCTTAACTAGAATTTTGTGTGAATCTGGAACCTATATTAGAAAATTATATTATGATTTAGGAGAAATTCTTGGGGCTGGCGCTACAATGATAGAGCTTAGACGAACCAGAGTAGATCAATTTCGTGAAACAGATGGTTTAGTGACTCTTCATGAACTTGCAAATGCCTTTGCATTATGGGAGGAGAAAAAAGATGATAGTAGATTAATGAAAATGATCAAGCCTGTTGAATATGCACTTAGTGAGTTAAAGTCAGTAATAATTCGTGATTCTGCAGTGGATGCTATGTGTCATGGTGCCCAACTTGCAATCCCTGGCATTTTGAAAATTTCTCCAAATCTGAAAAAAGGAGATATTGTTGGAATTTATACACAAAAAGGAGAGGCGGTTGCTTTAGCTGAAGCAACAATGTCTGAAGAAGAGATTCGTGATGCTACTAAGGGGTATGCATTTGAAACAAATAGAATCATTATGGCGCCAAATACCTATCCAAAAAAGTGGAGAACAAAATCCACTCCTCCGAAGGATTAAAAAATTAGAAAATTATTTTAGAAGAATTGTGTTAGCAAAAAGTCTCGTAATCTTTATTGGCATTGGTTTGATTTCTGGACTTACATTTGGTGTTTATTTGCTTGATGTAAAAAATACAAGCCAACTAGTTTTTGTTGAGGGGCTTTCAATTTCTATAGTAACTGAAAAATTTGATTTTAAGCAAGGAGAAGAGATAAAAATTAAAATTGTGAATTCTGGAACTATTCCATTGATTTTTTCTGACTCTTCATACGGTCTTAGAATTACTGGGTTATCTGGAATATTGATGTATTCGCCTGTTGCCGCACAAGTAATTTCTCAACTAGACCCTGGTGATGAGATTGAATTTTCATGGGATCAAATAAAAAATGATGATGATGTATCTTTGGAGGGTCTTTACAAAATATCTACAAAAGGAATGGATAAACAAGGAAATCAAGTAGAGAAATCAACTACTATTACAATTTGGAAATAGTTTTTCAATTCGTAAATAACACAATATATAATCAAATCTTACCGAATAATTTTGTCGCAAGACTTGTGCCGGGGTCGCCTAGCCTGGTAGGGCGCGCGCCTGGAAATAATTAACCATAAAGCGCGTTCTCGCAAGGGAACGGGAGTTCAAATCTCCCTCCCGGCGCTTTTTTAATATTTAATTATTATAAATCCCATTCAAGAATGAATTTACAATACTAATCATAAATCATTAAATCTTTTTCTTCAAGCAAACTGTGTATCTGATTGACAGAGCGATGTATCTCTTCTTCAAGTTTGGCACCAACGCAGACTAGTTTACCTGATGCAAAAATTAGAATTACAGTTTTAGGATCAAGCATTCTATGAATCAATCCTGGAAATTGTTCTGGTTCATACATGCTTCTAGGTAATGTCCTTGCTGCTTGTTCCAAGTTAACTCTGCCTCCAAGATTAATTGATGAGACGATGTTTTGTACTGTTACTATTGCGTCGTTTTTAATTTTGATTTTACCTTTTCTTAGTTTTTGAACAACTGTGTTTACAGCTTTGATTGCCATATCTTCAGATTTAGCTCCAGTACATACCATCTTTCCTGAACCAAAAAGTAATGTGGCAGTTCTTGGTACTTTGAGTCTGAAAACTGCACCTGGAAATTGTTCTGGATGATACTCTACACCTGGGAATTTTTTTGTTATATCTATAAGATCTAATCTTTGCTCTATTGTTGCAGAAGCTACTACATTGACTATTGCAATTACAGGTTTAGTTTGTGCCATATCTTATTTTTACCTACAGTCATGTATCTTGATCTAATCTTAATCCCTTGTATCTATTTCTTATTGTAACTTCAGTAACATTTGCAGCTTCGGCAATATCGCGTTGAGTTTTATCTTCCCCATTTTTTACACATGCTAGGTATAGTGCAGCAGCTGCAAGTCCCATTGGGTCCTTACCTGCTGATTCTTCATGTTCTTGGGCCACTTTGAGTACTTTAGCTGCATAGCGTTTTGTTCTTTCTGAAATTCCAATCTTACTTGCAATTCTTGCAACACATTGAACTGGATTAACTACTGGCATTTTTAGCTCTAATTCTTTATGTAATATTCGATAACATCTTGAAATATCTTTTTTCTTAATATTACCTGCATCGGCAACATCTTTTAGGGTTCTAGGAGTTTCTGTATCTCTGCATGCCGCGTAAAGTGCGGCTGCAATCAAAGCTGAAATAGAACGACCCCTAACAAGACCCTTCTCTAATGCTTTTCTGTAAATGTATGATGCTTTTTCAATTACAGAATCAGAAAGTGCAAGTTTGTCTTTTAGTGTTGATAATTCACTTAATGCTTGTCTGAGGTTTTTATCTGAAGATGCATGTACTTTACTTCTACTATCCCAAGTTCTTAGTCTTTCAATAGTGCTTTTCATAGCAGATGTGAGTGGTTTTCCAGATGAGTCTTTATTCATCGGACTAATGATGGTGGCAAGTCCTCTGTCATGTATTGCAAGTGTTGTTGGAGCTCCTGTTCTAGTTGGATCTACACCCCCTTCTTTTGAAAATGATCTCCATTCAGGTCCAGAATCTTGTAATGACTCAGAAATAACATAACCACATTTTCCACAAAATCTTTCCCCTGTTACATTATCTGTTAACATGGATTTTTTTCCACAACGTCTGCATATTGCATCTGCATTTAGAATTTCTAAAACCAAAAATATGACCTATAATGAATTCCTTTTCTTCCTATAATAAGCAACACATTTTCTGATTTTTTGTAATGATGCTCAAAATCTGATACTTTTTAACATTCTATGCATAATTCTGGCAAATATCCTTCCCGATATCATTCATAATCAATTAATGAGTAGAAATGCCTTGTCCCTGCTGTGGAATCAAAGTCAGTAGAAGACGATATCATTCATAATCAATTAATGAGTAGAAATGCCTCCTTTCATTGTTGAAGAAATATGATGTTGCCATTATTGGTGCAGGAATTTTAGGTACAACGATTTCGTATTGGTTATCTACACTTTATGATCTTAATGTCTGCGTAATTGAAAAAGAAAATGAAGTCGCAAAGCACACTAGTAGTAGAAATACAGGAGTTGTTCATTCCCCCTTTTATCTAGATCCAATAAAACGAAAAACGTCTGCAGTTTCATCTTTAATTTCTCATGATTTATGGGAAATTTTTGCAAAGAAGAAAGATCTGCCATGGTCTGAAGTGGGAACAATTGAAGTAGCATCAGATGAAGAACAACATAAAACTTTGGAGAAATACATGAAGTGGTCTGCACAAAATGGAATTCCTGAAAAACAAGTTGAGTTACTTGATTCAAAAGATCTCTTAAAAAAAGAACCAAATTTACATGCTTATTCTGGTCTTCACTGTTCAAGAGACGTTTCAACAGATTATGGAATTTTTACTAAAGAGTTACAAAAAGAATCTGAAAAACATGGAACAGACTTTTTGTTTAACAAAGAAGTAATAGATACTAATGATGACTCAGAGGCCCAAATTATTTTCTCTGATAATTCTACTTTAACTGCAAAATTTATGATAAATTGTTCTGGTGGCAACTCGTTAGATATTGCTAAAAAATGTAATCTTGCAAAAGAATATGATGATCTTCATTTTCGAGGAGAATATTGGGTTTCTGATCAATCATATGCAGATTTAGTTAAGACAAATATTTACACTGTAGCAAGATTTTCTGAATTTCCATTTTTAGATCCTCATTGGATTAAAAGATCTAATGGAACAACTGAGATTGGACCAAATGCAGTACCTGTAGCAACTCCTGAAACTTATGAAGGATATGCAGGTGAATTAACTGCTGCAGTTTCTAAAATCCGTGAAATATTTGGAGGAAATGTTAGACGTCTTCTTACAAACCGTAGTTTCTTATCTATGCTTTCTAAAGAATTTCTTAGTTCTGTTTCAAAAACCGCAATGGTTCATCAAGTGCAACAATTTATTCCAAAAGTTCAACCTGAATATTTCACCAAGCATGGCACAGCTGGAATACGAACACCTGTTATTTCACCCAAGGGCGAATTTGTTAAAGATATTTTGGAACTTGACGGTAAAAACTCATTTCACATTGTAAATTACAATTCCCCAGGAGCCACTGGTGCCCCAGCATATTCTGCATTTATTATAAAAAAATTACAAGACAAAGGGTTCTTAGATTACACTCAAAAACCAAAAGAATCTTTTTGGAATTTTGAAGAAATTATTGATCTTTTCTAATTTTCATATTCTGTAATGTTATCTGATAGTAAAATTAGACAAATATCCCAAGGTGTGATAATTTGATCCTGAAACAATACACTTGGATGCTCCATTTTATACATGATTTCTGAAATTTCTTGAATTATTAAATCATTTGTAATGCTCTTTGCTTCTTCTAGATTAAACTCACTTGTTGGCAAGTCCATAAAATCTTCTGTTTCCTTAAGGCACTTTAACTCATCTGTAATTTTTTGAAGAATTATTCTGTCATTGATAAATTTGTTTGAATCTGCAAGAAACAACCTTCTGGAATTGATCTTCAACATGGAATTAAGAACATCACCTATGGTATCTTTTTCATCAAATGTAATGATCTTCTTTTTGGGTAGCTGAGAAATAGAAATTTCAGTTTTAACTTTCATTCCAACTTCAAGCATTTTTTTTGCTGACAATGAAGAATAATCTGAAAACTCGTTGGGTACTGCAGCAAATGCTCTTCTAGTTTGCTTCCAATAACTGATTAATTCTTTAAGTTTGGATTTTTCAGTAACAGTTAGAAATCTTTTTTCCATCACATCTTCTACTTTAGTATCATAGAACAAACTTGAGTTTGGATTATCTACAAGAGGAACTATGATGTCCTTTCCTCCCACAATTCCTATTGGTTTGTCATTTTCACGTACAACTACTGAATCTGTAAATGATTCTAATTGTTGTACTAGCATTCCTGTTGCAACCCACGTCTTAGTACCTTTTTCAATATTAACACAAAGTGATGCTGTTAAAGAATCTCCAAATAATGATTCAAGTGAAAGATCAGATATTGGAATCGTACTCATACTTCTACATTAATTATGGCATATATAATAAATAAAATGAGTTACAATTTTCAAATCTGAATCTCTCCTAATCAAGCTTAATATCTTATGACAATTGAAATTCGATTATGCTTCCTGATAGGTGTTCAGTAACAGAAAAAGGAAAACAATGTGTCAATCCTCCAGAATTTGTTGTATCAATTATTGCCAATACAGATGAATACATGGTTGGAGTGACCTGTGAAAAACACAAACAAATTGTATCTGGAAAAATTGGAATTCTTCAAAACGAAGGAAAAATTCATGATGGAAAAATCAATTTTTCAGCTCTTAAAGCAGTTGGAACTGATTGCATTCATGGAGATCCAGATGATTTTGTTCAAATTGATATGAAATAGCTCTAAAAATTGAAATAATTTTAATTTTAAGAATACTTGATGCTTTTAGAGTTGTTATCTGATTTAGTCAAAATTGATGATATTTTGATTATCATAAGAAATGATGGAGCCATTAGTGAAGTTAGAAGTAATTCCCTTAGTATTAGACAAAAAGAAAAATGGATTACTATTGGTGATAATGATGGTCCTGCACACATGCATATTGATTCAGAATTAATAAAATCAGCAGAGTTTGTACAGGAAGAAAAGCCTGAGCGTACTAGTTTTAGTGTAAGATTTTTTGATAAAAATGGTGATCGTATTTTAGCAGCATTTTTTACAAAAATGTACGACGAGTCTAAAACACTAATTTCTGAAAGAAAAAAAGTATATGACGAATTAAATCAAAAATATCCTTCTAAAATTAAATTTTAAAAAAAAACCTTGTCTGAAAAAGACAAGGAGAAAAAATATTATTCTTCAGATTCTTTTCTCTTCTTCTCTTTTTCAGATTGTAATTTAGCTAATTCTAATTCTTCGTTTGTATGTTTGAATTTTTTCAATCTGATAGTAGTTTAAGATTTAGATATAAAAACTGAACATTTTTTTGATCGTAACTCATGCGTGAAAATCAATACCCTACTGAGTAAATTGGTTTTTTTCCATTCATTCCAAGATTCAGATTTTTCACAGTAATTTCTGCCATTTTGGCTCTGGTCTCTTTTGTCGAACTTCCTATATGTGGTGCTAGCACAACATTTTGTAATTTTACTAATGGGTGTTTTTTATTAATCGGCTCTGATTCAAAGACATCTAATCCTGCACCCGCAATAATTTTTTTCTTTAATGCTGTTACAAGATCTTTTTCGTTAACTATTTTTCCTCTTGATGTGTTTATCAAAAATGCAGTTTTTTTCATTTTTTTAAAAACCTTCATGTCAAACATCTGATCTGTTTCATTTGTATGCGGAACATGAATTGAAATGATGTCGCTTTGTGTGACTAGTTTTTCAAATGAGACATATTTTACTCCTAGTGTTTTTTCTTTGGTCTTAGAAACACGTTTCCTGTTGTGATATACTAATTTCATATCAAATGCATTTGCTCTTTTGGCAAGAGTTTTTCCAATTCTACCTAGACCTAAAATACCGAGAGTTTTACCCTGAAGATCTAGTCCTACATAATCATATGCTCCGTAGATTATCCTCCATTTCCCATCTCGAATAATTCTGTCTCCTTCTGAAACTCTCCGTATCACATCTATCATTAAAGCAAATGCCAAATCTGCAGTTGCATCAGTTAAAACTTCTGGTGTATATCCTACACGAATCTTTCTTTTTTTTGCATGATCAATGTTAATATGATCAAAACCTACACTATAGGTACTAATCACTTTGAGATTTGGAGCCAAATCCATCATTTTACTGTCAATTTTGTCATATGGAAAACATATCAAACCATCAACTGTTTTGATTTTATTTTTCAATATATTTTTGGGAATCGGAATTTTACCTGAATGAATTTCAATTTGATACTTTTTTTTTAATTCTTTTAGTGCAAAATCATGCAGTCTTCTTGTAAGAAATACTCTTTTTTTTTCCATTATTTCTAAGAATCATCTCAAACCATTTATACGATTTCATTTTTAAATAATTCAGATGTCTTCTGAAACTGAAATTGAAGAGGAAGAAGAATTTGCAATTTGTGTAGAATGTGGAAATTCTATTGAAAAATGTGTTTGTGTCTGCCCTTATTGTGGAGAGCGAGACAAATGCAAATGTGCATTGTTTGATGCAGCAACTGGGGGTTAAACATATTGACAAGACAGATTATTATTATTCAATTCGAGGTGACTTGTTGTGGGTTCCGTTGATTTTACATGGCTAATTGGCGGTCCTCAGGGAAGTGGTGTTGAATCTGGTGCTAACATATTCTCTCGTGTATGTGCCGAGATGGGATATCAAGTATTTGGAAAAAGAGAATTTTACTCAAACATCAAAGGTGAACACAGTTACTTTACAGTAAGAATCGCTGATAAAAAAATTCATTCAAATGTAAATGATGTTAATCTCATGGCGTCATTTGATGCTGAAACAATTTTCCGTCATTATGATGAAATAATTCCAGGTGGTGGCATAATTTATGATTCAGATATGATTGAAATAAAAACAGATGCTGTTCATACCCTTGATGCTCCATTCAAAGAAAGATTGCACAAAGAGTTAGAATCAAAAAATAAACCATTTACAATTGCAGGAGTTTTAGAGATTGTAAAAGAGAAAGGAGTTTTGTTATTTCCAGTATCTTTCAAATCTATTCTTGAAACCTTATCTGAAGAAACTGAAAATCCACGTCTAAAAGGATTAGTTAGAATGTTCAATGTTATTGGAGTGTCATTATCATTGGGATTAGTTAAGATGCCTACTGATTCTTTACAAAAAACAATAGAAACAATTTTTTCAAAAAAACCAGAAATTGCAAAAATTAACCAACAAACTGCAACTTATTCATATAATTATGCAGCTGCAAAATTTGAAAACTTTGATTATGAATTAACTGGAACAGAAAAAGAACCTGGAACTCTTTTGGTTCAAGGATTCCAAGGAACTGCATTAGGAAAAATGGCATCTGGTTGCAGATTTCAACCATACTATCCAATTACTCCAGCTTCTGATGAATCCGTATATTTAGAAACAAATGAAATTTTAGAAATAATTGAGGATAGACCTGGCTCTATCGCAGTTATCCAAACAGAAGATGAAATTTGTGCAATGGGAATGACTATTGGCAGTGCATTAACTGGAACACGCTCTGCCACATGTACATCTGGGCCTGGATTTGCATTAATGACTGAAATGTTAGGCTGGGCTGGAATTAATGAAGTACCTATAGTAATTACAAATTATCAAAGAAGTGGACCGTCCACTGGTCTTCCAACAAGACATGGTCAGGATGATCTTCTCTTTGCAGTATTTGCAGGACACGGAGATTTTCCAAAAATTGTTTATGCGTCTGGTGAAATCGAAGAGAGTTTCTATGATACTGGAAATTGTTTTAATTACGCTGATACTTTTCAGGTTCCAGTAATCCACATGATGGATAAATTTCATGCAAGCTCTGTTATTACTTGTAAAAGATTTGATACCAAAAAAATTTCAATTAACAGAGGTAAATTATTAGAAAAAGTAGAAGATGGTTATAAAAGATTTGAATTTACTGATGATGGGATATCTCCTCGTTCTAGGCTAGGAATGGATAATGGAATATTTTGGAATACTGGTGATGAGTCTGATGAAACTGGTCATATATCAGAAGATCCAGTTTTACGTGCAAAGATGATGGATAAGCGAATGTCAAGACTTGATTTGATTCGTGAAAGAATTCCAAAGTCACAACAAGTATTGTCTTTTGGAGTAGAAGATTTTACAATAATTTCATGGGGTTCAACTATTGGTCCAGTTCTTGATGCAATAGATATGCTAAAAAAAGAAGGAATCTCAATTGGATTAATTCAATTAAAATTAATGCATCCCTTCCCAGGTGATTATGTTGCTTCATTACTAAAAGATGTCAAGACCATAATTGATATTGAAGCAAATCACTCTGGTCAACTAGGAAAACTATTCAAACAAAATGTTGGACGTGATATTGATTATTTTATCTTAAAATATACCGGACGTGCAATGACTAGTACGGAAATTTATGATTCACTTAAGAGAATTGTTGAAAATAAAGCAGACAAACGGGAGATTTTAATGCATGGCGCTTAATCCTGCTGAATTCAAAACTGATGTTCATAATGATTGGTGTCCTGGATGTGGAGATTTTGGAATAGTCAATGCAATCCAAATGGCTTTGGCTGATATGGGTGTGCAAAGAGACAAAACTACAATCTTTTCTGGAATTGGTTGTTCTGGAAAGACATCTCACTTCATCAACACGTATGGTATCCATACATTACATGGAAGAGTTTTGACATTTGCACAAGGCGCAAAGATTGCAAATCCTGAGATGACAGTTGTTGCAGTAGGTGGTGATGGTGATGGTTTAGGAATTGGTGCTGGTCATTTTGTTGCAGCAGGTAGACGAAATGTGGATATGACTTACATAATTTTTGATAATGGCGTTTATGGTTTAACAAAGGGGCAAGCATCTCCAACTTTGAAACTAGGAGAAAAAACTAAATCACTTCCATCTCCAAATACTAATTCTAATGTAAATCCAATTGGATTGGCAATTGCAAGTGGTTTTACATTTGTCGCACGTGGTTATTCTTATGATGTTAAACATCTCAAAGATTTGATAGCTCAGGCAATTAATCACAAAGGATTGTCATTTTTGGATGTTTTACAACCATGTCCTACATATAATGATATCAATACTAGGGATTGGTATGCAGGAGTTGATTTGATGGATGAAGCACAAAAAAGACATTCTAGAATTTACAAACTAGAAGAACAGGAATTTGAACCAGTAGTTCATTATGACTCAGAAGTTGAAGTAAATGAAAAACTATCTCAGGCATTAATTAAATCCCTAGAGTGGGGAAACAAAATACCAATTGGGGTGTTTTACAAAAATGAAATTACCACTCCTTACACTGTACGATTACAAGACAAGATTCCAAATTATTTGGAAAATCCCCCTGCAAAACAAAATATCTCCAAAAATGGTTACTCTAATACTGATATTTCAAAAATTTTAGATTCTCTGCAAGTATAATTCCCAATTTTAACCTAATAAGTTATAGGCAAGTTTTGTAGAATAATATTTTGCATTTGAATATTAATGAGGCAAACGAAATATTTAGAAAATCAATTATCAAGGGTTTTTTTGAACCCCAACTAATTAATCTAGATTTTAAGAAATCATCTGTAAAACATCCTTCCATCAATGATGATGGTCTAATGCAATCTGATTTACTACACATATTTTTTGATATTGAGACTGGTTCTGATTATCCTGATGGAGATGAGTGGTTTATTGTAGATATGTTATTTCCTCATGATGTAAAACTTTCTGATAATTTGATAGGAACAGATTATTTTACAACTATCTCAGTTGATGAAGACAAAACATATTGGCATCATCGTGAACTTATTCGTTACAAGTATGGAAAATCAAAGAGATTAGATAATGCCTTAGAATTTCTTGAATCAAAATACAAAGAACTACATAAATTATTAGAACCCTTACAAAAAGATCTCAAGTAATTTCTTTCCATGAATCTTCACTGAAAGTATACTTCTTATTTTCAGTTGATGCTGTGTTAAGACGCCATCTAATTGATTCTGGATCAAATTTGTATATAATTTCTGAAATGTCTGATGGTAGTTTGTTAGGATCTAGATGATATTGCAATAATTCTAAAACAGAATCAATTTTTTCTACAGCATTATCAAACCATTGCCTGTCTACAGTATCAACAGTAAAAATAATTCTTGGATTTCCAGAAAAAGTAATTTTAATTTTTAAAGCATTACCACTACCTCTTCTTCGTTTCATCTCTTTGAAGATTGCTTTGACTTTTTCCCAACGTTTAAAATCAAACCATTGGAAAAATGATTCATTAAATGGAAGAGGAATTTCTATATCTAAGGAACTTACAAAATCCTCATCATTTTGCTCAATTTCATCTTGAATGACAGTAAAATGAGAATTTAGAAATCCATATAATACTTCAATTTCCCATGGTGAAATTCCATAGTACTGTAATGTAGTCTTTAGATTTTCAGACAATGATTTGAAATCCCAAAAATTGTAATTAAAGCTTCAAACCTAGTGATATTGGGTCAAATTCACCTTAAAATTAAAATTATATGGCAAGAGATAGTTAATTCAGACATGAAGAAAGAATTTGTAGTAAAAAGTATTGATTCTGCACCTGATGGGGCACCATATGTGTTAGTTTCATTATCCTCACTTAAAGATCTTAAAGAAGGAACTCAAAACCAACCAACTCCTTTTGGAAGTCCGAAGGTCATGGGATTTTCAAACATGAATGATATGATGAAGGATCTAAACAAAATGTTTGCTGGTGGTGGCATGGGAATGCAAAGTGGTATCACTCAATTGAAACTTGAAATGCATGAATACAAAGACATGGGTCTTGGAGTTGGAGATAAGGTATTTTTAGAATTAACTAAAGCTGAAACTTTAGGTGTTTAAACTATCAGATTGTGTTGAAATATTTCCAACCATAAAAAGCAGCAATTGTTCCAATTACAAATAACATTGGCTTCCATGCAAATACTGGAATACTTGGAGTTGCAAGTTTAACTTTATAGTTATCTATAATTGCATTAACATTTTTCTTGATTTTGTTATGCCAAATATTGTACTCTACTTGATATTTTTTTAGAATCTCTTCCACTTCATATACAACTGGAGTTCTCTGAGAGAAAAGATGTTGAAGATAATCTCTTGAAACCTCAACTTCTGCATGAATTCCAATTAATCCTTTTTTTAGATCAACCATTCTAATGTGCATCTCCCATGGTTTTTTTAACTTTAGATTAAGTCCATTTCCAATTTGTCCAGGCTGTTTATGCTCGAATTTTACTTTGGTAAATCCTTCTTCTGTAAAAATTTTCATCAATTCTTCAAAACTCTTCTTTACTACAATGTGAAGTTGTTCAACTCCTTCTTTACTGTCAACACCAATTTTGTGTTTTAATCCATCAAGAAATGAAACTGTCTTAGGATATGTAGTAAGATATTCCATTGTTTTCCCCCCAAAATACCTCTATTTAAAGCAGAACTAACTAGAACTAAAATCAGCAGAATTTGATAATCCTCTTACGTAAACACATTGATCCGGTGATATTGCCATCTCTGAAGGATTGATTTTTCTATCAGTAAGTTTTGCACCTGAATTTCTAACTATGGCAAATGGGTTTGATTCTGCACCTTCACCCATTTTATGATTTGCAATTGTTGCAAGATTATCAACTACTGCCTGAAATGTTACTTTTAATGGATTACCATCAAGATCTTTTTTTGCTCGCATATCTAAAACTGGTTCAATTCCTGCACATGCTATTGCAACTCCTGACGTTCCAATTCTTGCTGGCATTAATCTACTATCTGCTAAAATTATTCCAACATGAATGAGTAATTTTAAGAAAATTTTTCTGTGAATCTGTTCTGCAATGAGATATGGATTTGTTGGGTATAGAATCACTCTTCCTTTTTTTGCATTAGATTTGTCAATTCCTGCATTTGGTGCCATTATGTTATCTGATGATGTAATTACAAATCCTCCAATACCTCCAAAAATTTTATCAGACTCTCTAATGATTATTTCAGCAATTTCGGGTTTTAACTGAAACTTTTTTGAAATTTCTGTACCTTCATCTGATGCTCTAACTTTTTGTAGTTCAATTATTCTTCCCTGAGAATTTGAGATATATTTTGTTGAAATTACTAAAACATCTCCATCTTGCAGTTTTGTATTGTTTTTTTCTAATGTTTCTACTAAGACCTCAAAAACATCAAATTCCTCTTCTCTTCTATCTGCCAAAAGTGGTAAAACGGTTAATTGCATAATATTCTGAGCACTCCTTTTCTTTTTTATTGTTCTGAAAAGCTTTTAATCTGTTAAACAAGCTTTTTTGTTTATGAATATTGTTGAGAAGATTCTTGCGCGTGCATCTGGAAAACCTCAGGTATCTCCAGATGATGTAATTTTTGCTAATGTCGATAAGGTCATGATGCATGATGTATCAGGACCAGGCGTCATCAAGGTTTTTGATAAATTAAAGAATCAAGGAATTTCTGTTGATAAATTATGGGATCCTACCAAAGTTTGGGTAGCTGAAGATCACTTTGTTCCTTCAGCAGACAAAGTCTCAGCAGAAAATATTGTAAAACTATCAAACTTTACAAAAAATTATGGAATTGAAAAACACTTCAAATATGGTATGGGACAATATGGAATTTGCCATACCTTGTCTCATGAAGAAGCATTGGTAATGCCAGGTGATGTTTATGTTGGTGGCGATTCTCACACTAACACAACTGGTGCTTTGGGTGCATTTGCTTGTGGTTTAGGGCATACTGATATTGCTTATGTCTTATTGAATGGAAAAATTTGGTTTAAGGTTCCAGAAACTTACTACTTTAAGATAAATGGAAAATTACCAGACCACGTAATGGCCAAAGACATGATTCTAAAAATAATTGGAGATATTGGAACTGATGGTGGTACATATAGAACTATGCAGTTTGGTGGAAGTGGAGTTGATGAAATGTCTGTAGAAAGCAGACTAACGTTATGTAATATGACTACTGAAGCAGGTGCAAAGAATGGAATAGTTGAACCAGATCAAAAAATAATTGATTATCTTACTAGTAGAGGCGCTACAAATGTTAATTTAGTAAATGGTGATGATGATGCAGAATACGCCAAAGTTTTTGAATATGAAAGTTCAGAGATGGAACCTATTGTTGCAAAACCATTTTCTCCTGAAAATATTTCAATTGTAAGAGAAGCTCCTTCTGTTGAATTAGATAAATCATACATTGGTTCTTGTACTGGTGCAAAATACGAAGATTTGGAAGCTGTAGCCAGAATTCTTAAAGGAAGAAAAGTAAAGATTCGAACTGAAATTTTACCTGCAGCAATTTCAATTTATCAACGTGCCATGGAAAATGGACTGTTGAAAATTTTCTTAGATGCTGGTGCAACAGTAGGACCTCCTACCTGTGGAGCATGTTGTGGTGCTCATATGGGTGTCTTGGCAAAAGATGAAATCTGTATCAGTACTACAAATCGAAACTTCCCAGGAAGAATGGGTCATATTGAATCACAAACATATCTTTCATCTCCTCTAGTAGCAGCAGCTTCAGCAGTCACTGGAAAAATTACTGATCCGAGGGATTTGTAATGAAAGGTAACATCATAAAATACGCACAAGACAATATTGATACTGACGTAATTATTCCCGGTCAATATCTAAAAGTACATGATTATGCTGAACTTGCCACTCATGCTATGGAGGGATTAGATCCTGATTTTCACTCTAAGGTAAAAGAAGGTGATTTTATTTTAGCTGGCAAAAATTTTGGCTGTGGCTCATCTCGTGAACATGCTCCTATCGCTTTGTCTCATTCTGGAATAAAGGCTATACTTGCATTATCTTTTGCAAGAATCTTTTATCGAAATGCAGTTGATGGTGCGTTTTTGCTACCAATTGAAATTGACAAAGATGCATATGATGGAATTTCTGAAGGTGATGAAATTGAAATTATTTTATCTACTAATGAAATTAAAAACATTACAAAAAATCAAACATACAAAATGAAACCCTTTTCAGAAATTATTGGAAAGATAATTGCTGCAGGTGGTCTCTTCAAGTACAAACCAGACCAGGATTAAAATGGGAAAAACTCTTTTTGAAAAAATATGGGATTCTCATGTTGTTGTTGAAAAACAAAATGGTCCTTCTCTAATCTATGTTGATAGACATCTTGTACATGAAGTAACATCTCCTCAAGCATTTGATGGATTACGTGTGAATAAAAGAAAAGTTAGAAGAACTGATCTTACTATTGCTACAATGGATCATAATGTTCCAACAAATAACAGGGCTCTTCCAATACTAGATCAAACCTCAGCAGTACAAATCCGAACTTTGGAAAAAAACTGTAAAGACTTTGGAATTAAATTATTTGATATTAATAGTCCTAATCAAGGAATTGTCCATGTAATTGGCCCTCAATTAGGAATCACTCTACCTGGTTCTACAATTGTTTGTGGCGATAGTCATACATCAACTCATGGAGCTTTTGGAGCATTAGCTTTTGGAATTGGAACTAGTGATGTTGAACATGTTTTGGCCTCCCAAACTTTATGGCTAGAAAAACCAAAACCATTTGAAATTAGAATAGAAGGAAAAAGAAAGAATCCTCATGCAGTTACTGCCAAGGATATAGTGCTATCAATTATCAAAAATATTGGAACTGGAGGAGGAACTGGCACTATAATTGAATACCGTGGTCAAGGTATCACTGATCTTTCTATGGAGCAAAGAATGACTATTTGTAACATGTCCATTGAGGCTGGTGCACGTGCAGGCTTGATTGCCCCTGATGAACAGACTTTTGATTATCTTAGAGGTAGACAATACACCCCAAAAAACTATGAATCTCTTGTAGATTATTGGAAAGAATCCCTAAAAACAGATAATGATGCAAAATTTGAAAAACAATATACTTTGCATATAGATAACATTGCACCTCAAGTAAGTTGGGGTACAAACCCTGGAATGACTTGTGATGTAACTGAATCAGTTCCATCCCCTGATGAATTTTCTAAAGGTGATCCTAATCAAAAGAAAGGTGCTGAAAAAGCCCTTGACTATATGGATCTTAAACCAGGAACTCCAATCACCGACATCAAAATTGATAGAGTGTTTATTGGTTCATGTACAAATGCAAGATTAGAAGATCTTATTGAAGCATCCAAAGTAATCAAAGAACAAAAAATCTCAACAAACGTCCGAGCTATGGTTGTTCCAGGTTCTCAGATGGTGAAAAAACAAGCTGAAGAAATGGGTCTTGATAAAATTTTCATTAATGCTAATTTTGAATGGAGAGAATCTGGATGTAGTATGTGTCTTGGAATGAATCCTGACATCTTATCCCCTGGTGAAAGATGTGCTAGTACATCAAACAGGAATTTTGAAGGAAGACAGGGAACTGGTGGAAGAACTCATTTAGTTAGTCCTGTGATGGCGGCTGCTGCTGCAATTAAAGGACACTTTGTAGATGTTAGGGAATTGGATTTGAAATAAAATGGAATCTTTCAAAAACGTAACTAGTATCATCACTCCACTTGATGAAGTAAATGTGGATACTGATCAAATTGTTCCAAAACAATTCTTGAAATTAGTTCAAAAATCTGGATTTGGCAAATTTTTATTCTATAATTGGCGATATGATGAAAAAGAGAACATCAAATCTGATTTTATCTTAAATGATTCCAAATATGATGATTCTAAAATTCTAGTAACTGGAGATAATTTTGGGTGTGGTTCTAGTAGGGAACATGCAGTTTGGGCACTCTTAGACTATGGTTTTTCTGTAGTAATTGCTCCTTCTTTTGCAGATATTTTCTTTAGTAACTGCTTCAAAAATGGGCTTTTACCAATTTCATTAGATCAAAAAATAGTTGAGAAACTACAACAAGAATTAGGCGCCATTAGTATAGACCTAGAAAAACAAATTATCAAAACTTCTTCTGAAGAGATATCTTTTGAGATGGATCCTTACAAGAAAAAAATTCTCTTAGAAGGCTTGGATGATATTGCGCAAACTTTACAATTCGAAGACAAAATATCTGAATTTGAAAAAAAGTCTAAAATCCCATCTGTTTTATGATCTTATTTACTATTTTTTCATTTCTTTCTAAAACCATGGGTGACTCTGCATCAACCCATTCTTTATCTCCAATGTCAAAAGCGCTAATTTTTCCTTCTTTTGATAGCTGCTGTAAAATGTCATATGAAAGATTGATCTTTTTTTGCTTTTGTTTTGCCTTAATTCGTTTTATGATATCTTTCCCAAGTATGTAAATGCCTAAACATTCAGATAACTGTAATTTCATAACTGGTTTTTCTTTGAATTCTTTTATGATTCCGTCTTTTACAACTGCAAATCCTGTTTCTTCTCTTCTTTTTGTTCTAGTTGCAATACATGCAGAACTATTTTTTTCTTTGAAAAATTCTCTCATCTGTTTTAGATCTATTGCACACAAGTTATCTACAAACCATAACAAAAATTCTGATTCATCTTTGAGCTTTTTCTCAATGTGTAAAAGGTCTCCTCCTGTACCATTTTGTGAATCCTGAACAAAGGTGATATCTTTTTGGTTACCGTAATAATTTTTGATTTGTCCACCTAATCCATTAAAATCTGAAACTATGATAATCTCTTTTACAAAACTAAATGATTTTAGGTATTTTATGACATAATCAATTAATGGCTTGCCATTAATGGGGATCATTGCTTTTGGAAAATATTCAGTGTATGGTTTGCCTCTAGTTCCTTTGCCGCCTGCTAAAATTACAGCTTTCACAGCCTAACGGTATGATTTTTGCCTTCTTCTTCTTGCACCAGGGCCGCCAAATTTCTTTGGTTCTTTTTGTCTGGCATCTCCACTGATTAGATATTTATCAAATTCTGTGATTCGGGTTCTAAGGTCTTCTCTAGTAGATTTTGGGAATGGATGCTCCTTTGGTTCTTTTTTGGATTTTGTCCATCCTATTAGGGCTCTTGAAATTCCAGTTGCAATAGCATTTGCTTGTCCCATAAAACCTCCTCCTCTTACTCTAACAGAAATATCTATTTTGTCTCTCAAATCACCTGTGATTTCTAATGGTGCCAAAATTACTTCACGAGCAGCTTCTTGTGGAATCATTTCAACTGGAACATTGTTAATTCTAACTTTTCCTTTTCCTTTTGTAATGTAAACATGTGCGCTAGATCTTTTCCTAGTTGCAAAATAAATTTCAGTTTTTGGGGTTGTCATTCAGTCATCCTATTATTCTGCATAATTCTCCCATTGTAGTATAGTTTGATGAAGATTTTCTAATTTTTGCTTTTTCGAATTGAATTCTTTCAAGTGATTTTAATTCTCTTGGAGCACCAATGTATGTTCGAAGTCTTTTATGTGCTGAAATACCTGATGGTTTTCTCCCAAATGGTAGCATTCCACGAATCATTTTTGCGATAATTGTATCTGGTCTTCTATAATGGACTGGTCCGTGTTTTGGATTAATAATACTGTTAATTTCTAAAAATTCTCTATACTCTTTGATAATATTATCTCTAGTTCCACTCATCATGATTTTCTCGCAATTTACAAGTGAAACTCTATTTCCTTTGAGTAATAATTTTGCAACATGTGATGATAATCTACCAGCAATATGATCAGTTGTATCTACTATTATTGGTCTATCAGTTCTAACCGCTGTTTCTTGACTAGCCAAGTAGTACTACCCCTTTTCCAGTAGGATTTTGCTCAATTAAATCTGAATGACTAATTATTTTTCCACCACTACTGATAATTTTATCAGCAGCAGAATTTGAAATTGAAAATGAGCATAGTGTAATTTTGTGAGAAATGTTACCTGTTCCAAGAACTTTACCTGGAAAGACTACTGTATCGTTTTCTTTTGTTAACTTGTCAATTCCATTCAAGTTGATATCTCTTCTTGCAATAGATGGTTTTTGTGCATATTCTGCTAACTTTGCCCAAATTGGAGCATCATTTTTGACTGATGCTTTTTTTAGATCGTTGGTCATGCGTATAACTACTTGATTAGTCATGTGAATAATGCGGTTTGAAACCCAAATATAATGTGTATGCTTAGATTATACTTCAATTTGATTAATCAATTCTTTGAATTCGCCTAATCGATTACTTACTTCATCTACACCTGCAAGAATAATTTGCTCTGGAGTTAAAGATCCAGTTGATTCTACAGTGAGAGTACTTTCATCTTTTTTGTCAGTGTCAGTAAGAGTTGAAATGTTTGCAGAATTCCATTTGGCATGTTCTGTTCCACGTCCTAGTCTTGCGTAACATTCGACTTTGATTCTTTGACCTGGTGTTAGTACAATAATTGCGATTTTATCTGAAGTTGGCTTTATTGAATCATCTTCAGAGGATAACTCATTTGAAAGAACAGTTCTTGTAGTATCTGATTCTCCAGTGTCTAAAACTAGCATAACTCTACAGTTTGAACAACCAGTTTCACTTTGACAATCACATTTTGATGGTTCATTAAATCTAGTCAAGTCAGTCTTTAATGGAATTAGTCCTAGTCTTTGTGCTAAGCCTTCATCTGGTAGTACAGAAGAATTTTCTATAATATCTACAGTATCAATTGCAAAGATTGGAACGCCATTTAGACAAATACGTCTAAGTGTATTTGCATACTGTAATGGAACACCTTTTAGCTTTACAGATATTTTTTTATCATTTTTGTTAATTACTTCTAGAGACAAATCTTGAAGAAAATCTTCAAATTCCACATAAATATCTACTATTTTTGTGCATGAATAGGAACAACAAAGATATTGTGATGAGGAGATAAATACCGAATTATCATACATATTTTAGAAATGGCCGATACTACTGTAGTACGATATTCCTTTGAAGGGGAAAAATTTGAGATTTTGGTAAAGCCTGATCTTGCACTAGAGTACAAGCTAGGAAAGAGAAAGGATATTTCTGAAGTTTTAGTTTCAGATGAAATTTACACTGATTCAGGAAAAGGCATAAAGCCCTCAACTGAAAAACTACTCAAAGCTTTCAAAACTGAAGACCCTACTGAAATTGCTCAGATAATGTTTCAGAAAGGGGAACTAAATCTTACAACTGATCAAAGACGAAAAATGATTGAAAACAAGAGAAAACAGATTGTAGTCTTTATTGCAAAGACATACGTTGATCCTAAATCTCACTTGCCTCATCCTCCATTAAGAATTGAGCAAGCTATGATAGATGCCAGAGTTTCAATTGATCCTCAAAAAAGTGTAGATGAGCAAGTAAAAGATATTGTTGAGAAACTGCGTTCAATCATTGCTTTGAAATCTGAAAATTTGAAATTAGAAATTATAATTCCTGCACAATATGCATCTCAATCATATTCTGTTCTCAAATCTGTAGGTTCTCTACAAACAGAAGAATGGCAAAATAATGGTTCTTTAAAAGCAATACTTGAAATACCTGCTGCAGCAAGGCCAAACGTGATAGACAGATTAGGCTCTATAACCAAAGGCTCTGCTTCAGTTGAGGTAATTCACTAATGGATAATAAGCGAAAATACGTTATTCCAGGAGATTTAGTAACTACCGGACCTTTTAGACCCGAACAAAATGTAATTCTTGAAGGAAATAAAATAATTTCTACTACTATAGGAATTTCTGAAATTTATGATGATTCTGTTAAAGTAATACCATTAACTGGAAAATATCTTCCAAAAATTGATGACTTGGTAATTGGCAAAGTCATCTCTCATACGTCATTATCTTGGGAATTAGATATCAATTCTTGTTATGTTGGTTTCTTACCTGCACAAGATGTCTTTGGAAGAGACTTTTCTGCTCATGCTGATGAACTTACCTCCAAACTTAAAGTAGGAGATCTTGTTGCTGCAAGAATTGCTAATTTTGATAGAACAAGAGATCCACTTGTAACAATTTCTGATAGAGATTTAGGCAAAATAGACTCTGGAGCACTAGTTAAAATCTCCCCAAGTAAGGTTCCACGCCTAATTGGAAAAAGAGGTACAATGATTCAGACTATAGAGATGGCTACTAATGCTGCAATTACAATTGGACAAAATGGCTGGGTAGTAGTTTCATGTGAATCCCCAGAGGGATTATTAAAGGCTAAAAAAGCCATTCAAATGGTAAATGAAAAAGCACATGTTGCTAATTTGACTGATCAAGTGAAAGAAATGTTAGAATCAAAAGGTGAATCATAATGGGTGGAAGAGATGCAACCATGGTCCTATTGGACGAAAATGGAATTCGTTGTGATGGAAGAAAAATAGACGAACCAAGACGAATTATGATTAAAGCTGGTGGACTAAAAAACGCAGATGGCTCAGCTTACATTGAATTTGGTGATAATAAAATACTAGTTGGTGTATTTGGTCCAAGAGATGTTCATCCAAAACACATGTCAAATACAGATACCGGAATTTTACGAGTTAGATATCATATGGAGCCATTCTCAGTTACTGAAAGAAAAAATCCAGCACCTTCAAGAAGAGAAATTGAAATTTCCAAAGTAATCAAAGAGGCATTAGAGCCTGCAGTTATGTTAGAAAAATTCCCAAGAACTGCAGTTGATGTATTTATCGAAGTCTTACAAGCAGATGGTGGAACTCGTTGTGCTGCCCTTACAGCAGCTTCTGTTGCATTAGCAGATGCCGGAATTCCAATGAGAGATATGGTAGCAGCTATTGCTGCAGGTAAAGTAGCAGATACTATAGTTCTTGATGTTAATAATGAAGAAGACCAAGCAGGTCAAGCAGATATGCCAATTGGTTACATGCCAAGTCTTAAAAAAATTACACTATTACAATTAGATGGTATTCTAACTCCAGAAGAATACAAGAAATGTGTATCAGTTGGAGTTGAAGGTTGTAAAATTGTTTATGAGTTGCAAAAGAAAGCACTCCATAACAAATACTTTGGAAACAGAGACGATTAGAAATGGCATCTCATACTGTTATTGATGAATTAAAAAGAACACAAATACTTGAATTACTAGAACAAGGAAAAAGAGTAGACGGACGAGCACTAGATGAGCCAAGAGAGATAACTATTGAAACAAATGCAATTCCTAAAGCAAATGGATCTGCAAGAGTTCACATCGGTGATACCGAAGTTATTTGTGGTGTAAAAATCCAACCCGACAGACCTTTCCCAGATACTGGCGACAAAGGTCTTTTCATTTGTACTGCTGAATTATTACCTCTTTCACACCCTACTGTTGAAACTGGACCTCCACAACCTCATGTTATTGAATTGGCAAGAGTTGTAGATAGAGGAATTAGAGAAAGTCACATGATTGATGTTTCTCAATTAGTTATTAAAAAAGACAAATCAGTTATTGGTGTATTTGCAGATAATGTAGTTGTAGATTATGATGGAAATCTCTTTGATGCGTGTTCTTATGCTGCCACTGCAGCATTACTTACATCAAAAACCCCAAAATGGGATTGGGTGGATGATAAACCAACTCTTGTTGAAGGCGAGGATTCACAATTACCAATTTCAACAATTCCTGTATCTGTAACTATGGGCAAGATTGGAAATCATATTGTTGTTGATCCAAATGGTGATGAATGGGATATCATGGATGCACGAGTTACAATTACTACTGATTCTGATGGAAATATTTGTGCCTTGCAAAAAGGTGGTTTTGATGGATTCACACAAGACGAAATTATTCAGTGTGGAGAAACCTCTGTTAGAGTAGGTGCAAAAATTAGAGAAAAATTAAAAGCAGTTCAACAAGGAGGTCAATAAAATGGCAAAAGCAAAAAAATCTCTTAAAGGACTAGGTGCACGATATGGAATTAAGATTAGAAAACAGTACACAAAAATCCATTTTCAATTAAAAGAAAAAAGAACTTGTCCTGAGTGTGGTTCAAAAACATTTAGTAGAGATGCTGTGGGAATTTGGTCTTGTAAAAAATGCAGCTATAAAGTAGCTGGAACTGCATATGACATTAAATTATAGTGCAAAAATTACAGTTGATGCAAAAGACAAAACAAAGGCAATTTATGATTCTGTAAATACTGATAATGAATTTTATCCTGAAAATCCTGTAAAAACTGAGATAAAATTTGATGAAAAGATAATCATTTCAGTTGAATCTGAACATTTACCACATTTGAGAGCAAATCTTAATTCTACACTTAGACTGATTCAAGCTAGCCATGATTCAATTGAATCGGTAAAGATATAATGAAATAAAATTTTTGGTTATACATGTCTGCTGGACAAATGCCTCCATGGCTTCAAGAACAAATAATGAAATTACAACAATCTCAACAAAACTTACAATCAATTATGACTCAAAAACAACATCTTGAAATGGAAAAAGGTGAAACAGAAAAAGCTCTTGAGGAATTAAAGAAAGCAGCAGATAGTGAAGTAGTATTCAAGCATGTTGGTACTGTCTTGATTAAATCTACAAAACAAGAATTAGTTGATGAATTAGAAGAAAAACAAGTGATGGCAAAAACACGTGTAACAGTTCTTGAAAAGCAAGAAATTCGTGTCAAAGAATCCCTCAAAGAACAAGAAACAAAAATTACTGAAATGATGAAAAGTGGTTCTACAAGTCCTCCTCCTCCAGTAGAAGATAATCCTAGAAAGTAATCTAATCCAGACTTCAAATAAGATATTAACAAATCTCTACAAGCATTATAGATGAAATTAGAAAATCTTCGAATTATTGTAGATGAACGAGAACGAAAAAGTGGAATTCCTGAACTTCTAAAATCAGTTGGCTTGAATCTAGAGATGAAGACACTTCCAGTAGGTGATTATATTGTTGCACCTGAAACTGTTGTAGAAAGAAAAAGTATTCGTGATCTAATGGCTTCTGTTTTTGATGGAAGACTTTTTGATCAATGCTCCAGACTCAAAGAACATTTTGAACATCCTATTATTCTAATCGAGGGTAATGTTGATGAAATTGAAGAAATTACTGAGAATCCTTTGATATTTTATGGCGCCCTTTCTACTGTTGTTCTTGATTTTAAAATTCCAGTAATTCCTACTCCTAGTGCAGCTCATACTGCAAAACTATTGGTATCATTATGTTCTAGAAAAGATGCTCCAAAAGGGCCTTACTTGAAGAAAATTAAAAAATCCTCTAATTTAGAAAAACAACAACTTTCAGTTCTTTGTAGTTTACCAGGGATAGGAGAAAAATTTGCAGTTAGAATGCTTGAAAAATTTGGAACTCCTTTTAAAGCTTTCACTGCTACAGCATCTGATCTTGCAAAAATTGAAGGACTAGGTGAAGCACGAGCAAAGAAAATTAAAAACATGTTAGAAACTAAAAGTAAATTTCTTAAAAAATCAAACCAAAAAACTTTGCATGATGCATGATTACTCTTTGAGTAATTTTCTTTTTAGAGGAGTTCCACACATTGGACACTCTTTTCCATTAGTATGATTAGTTTTACATCCTGGGCAATAATGAATCCATTTTCCTACATCTTTTATCCCTTGAGTCATAATTGGCGATATTTTCAAACCTAGATTCTTTGCTACATTTGAAATTGCAAAATCATCACTAATTATTTCACCATTTGTTTCAATGCATAATGCAATGATTGAAATGTCTTGCTTTGATAACTGTGGAAAATCTCCAGTGTCTTTTGCGGCTATTATTGCAGCCTCTTTTGATGCTTGATCCGATTCTCTAATTTTTAGTCTGTTAGCATCAAGTAAAATTCCAAGAGCATCATGATTTTTCTTTATATGTTTGATTTCATCATAAACTAGAGGTGTTGTATAGAAATCATTAGATGATCCAAATGGAACTCCTGCATAAAATGCACTAGCATCTAAAATTTTAAAATCCAAGTTTACTCAATTGTCTCAGTCCCCGTTTTTTTAATCTTACAAAGACCGCTGGTTTTTTGTATTTCTTAATAGTTATTGGTTCTTCATAACCTGCAGTTTTAATCACTTGAGCATCCATCACAATATTGCAACCATGAGAAGATATAATTTCAATTTTTTCATCTGGAACTACAATTGATGCTAATCGGTATACTGGTGCAACAGGGGTAATTATTAGAACATCTAAACTTTCATGTAAAATTGGACCTCCTAATGAAAACGAGTGACCCGTAGATCCACTAGGAGTTGCAATAATCACTCCATCCATTTTTTGTTTTATAGTATCATTTTGAAATTTTATTTCAATTTCTGCAGTTTTAGTCAAGTTTGTTCTACTAATGTATATCTCATTTAATGCTGGTGGAAATTCTTTTCCTCCACAAGATGCAACTACTCTTGTTCTTTTATCTAAGAAAAATTCACCTTTTGAAATTTGATTAATTGCTTCATCTAATTCTTCAATTGTTATTTCTGATAAAATTCCTCTATTACCTCCTACATTAATTGTTAGAATTGGTACTTCATTTTCTAGATGTCTGAAAACTCGAAGTGTTGTTCCATCTCCTCCAAGAGTGATGACAAGGTCTAGTTCTATTTTTTTTAATTCCTCTAGGGTTTCAATTTTTTTTGCCCCTTCTACTTCAATTGATGAAACTGTATAGACTGTTATTTTTTTTGCCAAAAGCTTTTTCACAATATCTTTTGCAGCTTTCTCTGAATCTTTTGAGCCTACCTTACTTACTACTGCAATTTTTTGAAGTTTCAAGCAGTTCTTCTGAATTCTATTTACATAAAAATGATATTTTTGATGTATTGGAAAAACAAATAAGTATGCAAACAAATGCGTACAAATTATGAATTACGCACATCCTGAAGTTTTAGTAGATACAGATTGGGTATCCCAAAATCCCCCTAATGAAAATAGAAAATTAGTAGAAGTTGATTATGATCCTGTAAATGGATATCAGAAAGGTCACATTAATGGTGCCAGCCTTATTTGGTGGAAACGTGACATTAATGATCCACTTAGAAGAGATATCATTAGCAAAAAACAATTTGAAGCATTAATGTCAAAAAATGGAATCAGTTCAGATACTGAAGTAATTCTTTATGGTGATTTTAACAATTGGTTTGCAGCATTTGTTTTCTGGGTTTTTAAATACTATGGACATGAAAATCTAAAGATTATGAATGGTGGAAGAAAAAAGTGGGAATTAGAAAACAAAGATTACACTACTGATGAACCCCAAATGACATCAACAACATACAATGCACAGCCTCCAGATGAGGGATTACGTGCTTATCTGTTTGATGTTAGTAGAGCATTAGGAAGAGAAGATACTGTGATGGTTGATGTAAGATCCCCTGCTGAATTCACTGGTGAAATTACTGCTCCTCCAGAATATCCAATGGAACATGCACAAAGAGGTGGACATATTCCTAGTGCAAATAATATTCCATGGGCAACTGCAGTTAATGATGCTGATGGAACATTCAAAGCAGTTGAAGAACTACAACAAAATTATGAACCAAAAGGTGTTACTCCAGACAAAGATGTAATATGCTATTGTAGAATTGGAGAAAGATCATCTCATAGTTGGTTTGTTCTAAAATATCTCTTAGGATATTCTAAAGTTCGAAACTATGATGGCTCTTGGACTGAATGGGGTAACATGATCGGAAATCCTGTAGAAAAATAAATTGCTTCTAGATCTTCCTGTTCTAAAGAAAGGCACTTTCTATTTTATCAAAGATGGTGACACAAATCTTATCATGGAAGATAATACCAAGCGAGGCCTTACTGTAAAAGAGACATCTATTGATGAAAAACTAAACGTTAAAGCTGATAAAGGAATGATACACGACATAGATGGAATTGGACATTGGGTTCCAATTAGATGGTATTTTCCCAAGAATTCTTATGATTTATCACAGGTAGTTGTACATGCTGAAGCCATGGAAAAAAAATACATCGAGCTTAGAGAGCTTACGTGTCCAGATGATGACTGATAACCTTTTTAAATAAATTAGAGATACAGAAATCGAATGTCATTACTATTAAAAGATCGAGTTTGGTCAATGGAGGCCCCCACTGTAAAACGTGGTGTTTATCCATTACATGGATACAAAATTGGACTTTACAGATTACCAATTAAACTCGAAGATCCTGTAGAAATAAAATCAGTTCATGATGGTCTCAAAAAGACATTTGAAATGGATATGTATGCTGATAGAATTTTTGCAACATATCGATGGCAAGAACAAAACATGAAAGATCCAGATGCAAAAGGATACGAACAAGTTGATTTATCTGTTACAGTTGAAATTGTTACAGGAGAAGTAGTTGATATTATCTATCAAATTTTCCCAATTGAAAAATTTGGTGATCCAAATTGGGTTCAAGATTATAGAAAGAAAGCAGACCATTTCGCAAAGATGGTAATTGATACTATTTTACGTAACACTATCTTAGCTGATAAGATGATTTCTCACTATGCAAAAACTGAAAAAATATCTGAGGTTGCTGCTATTCAAAAACTTGAAGAACTTACTCCTTTGGCAAAACTTGTCCTTGGTGCAAAAGCTAAAGCCATTGAAGTGTTAGATGAAGATTCTGATGACGATGATGGAGAAATTGAAATTCCAGATGGTGCTAAACCTGGTCCAATTGATGTTGAATACAAATCAAAATTAAAACAATCTAAACCATTTGATGCGGCTGGATATACAATCAAAACTTGGGGAAGAAAAGGTACAAGCAATGGAATCATGGGAGTTTGGGGAGAATTTGTTTCAGTAGATTATGATATTTGTATTGCAGATGGTGGATGTATTGAGGCATGTCCAGTAGATGTTTACGAGTGGTTTGATAGTCCAGGAAATCCAGGATCAGAGCAGAAACCATTAATGTCCAAAGAACCTGATTGTATTTTCTGTCTTGCATGTGAAGGTGTTTGTCCACCAAAAGCAATCAAGATTTATGAGCAAAAATAGTTAGAATTTCTTGCAAGTATAAATAGCGAATCGTAATTCTGAGAAATTAAGGATGGCAATTAATCCTTTTACCCAGTTTGTATTTGATTTGTTTATTTTATCAGCTATTATAATTACTGCATATACTTGCAATTTTTACTATTTGGCATTTCTTTCTCGAAAAAGAAAAGATGTTTTGATTACTGCTGATTTAGGAACCCCGTCAATTACAATTCAACTTCCAATATACAACGAAAAGTATGTTGCAAAGAGACTAATCGATGCAGTATGTAATCTAGATTACCCAAAAGAGAAAATGAGGATTATGGTACTAGATGATTCTGATGATGATACCACTGAATTACTTAGGAATATAGTTGATGATTACAGCAAACAAGGACTTCAAATTGAACATGTAAGACGTGGAACAAGAAAAGGGTACAAAGCAGGCGCACTAAAACATGCTATGCAAACAACAAATACTGAATTTGTTGCTATCTTTGATGCTGACTTTATTCCTCCTACATGGTTTCTCAAACGTGCAATTCCTCACTTTTCAAACTCAAACATTGGTTTTGTTCAATGTCGTTGGGGCCATGTAAATGAAAATTATTCTGTAATTACTCAAGCACAAGCACTAAGTCTTGACTTTCATTTTCTCATCGAACAAAAAGCCAAAAGCAATTCTCATCTATTTATGAATTTTAATGGTACTGCTGGAATTTGGAAACGTAATTGTATTGAAGATGCTGGAGGTTGGCATACAGCTACACTAGTTGAAGATCTTGATCTAAGTTATAGAGCACAAATGAAAGGATGGAAATGTGTATTCTTACCTGATATAGTAGTTAATGCAGAACTTCCCGCTCAGATGAATGCAGCTAAAAGACAACAATTCCGTTGGGCAAAGGGCTCTATTCAATGTGCAATAAAACTACTTTTTGATATTACTGTTAAACGTAAAGTTGCAATTGAAGCAAAGGTTCAAGCATTCATACAACTGACTCGTCATATAGTTTATCCCTTAATGCTGATACAATTTTTGGCATTGCCAATTTTGTTAGCAGGACAGGTTAACCTCTATGTGGTTAGTTTTCTTCCTGCTATTACAATTGCAACATATCTTGCAATGGGACCAGGTGCATACGTTGTGATCATGCATAGTATGTATCACAAGTCATGGAAATCAAAAGCAAAGATCCTGCCAGCATTATTAGTTTACAATGCTGGGATGTCAGTAAATAATACTGTTGCAGTCTTTGATGCAGTATTTGGTAAAAAAAATGAATTTCTTAGAACTCCAAAGTATGGACTTATTACAAAAGATGATGATTGGAAAGACAAGGCATACAATTTACCATTTTCTCAGACTACTCTTTTGGAGATATTTTTTGGCGTATATGGAATATTAGGTATTTTTATTGCAATTTTTTCAAACAATCCTATTTTTGTACCAATCATTGGATTGCAGGCTGTTGGATTTTTCTATATTGCTTACATGAGTCTGTCTCATACGCAATTTAAAAGAAATAAATCAAGTGATAATCATGTAATTACTAAGAACGAGAAAATGGCAAAAATTGTTTACAAACTTTCTATGATTGGTATTGTAGGAATTATTATTTTTGGGGGATTCATGGCAATTACTGGTTACAATACTGACATTTACCCTCTTGATAGAATGAGAGGACATTATGATGGAATTATAGGCTCTTCTGATCCTATTGCAATCCATGCCCACTTAGTAGCAATTCAGACAGATTTGGATATAGTAATGAAAAATATGCCCCAAATAACAAATGAAAATGGCGACATCATTTCCATAAACCCTGTTTGGATGTTTCCAACAGACT
Organism: Thaumarchaeota archaeon casp-thauma3; assembly: GCA_001510275.1. Taxonomy (GTDB): domain Archaea; phylum Thermoproteota; class Nitrososphaeria; order Nitrososphaerales; family Nitrosopumilaceae; genus Nitrosopumilus. The sequence goes on along the minus strand of LFEY01000017.1, from coordinate 11,077 downwards.
CTACAAATTTTCTTAGAATGCATAATGATGTGACGACCATGATTGCAACTATTGATAAAATTTCAGTTATCCCAAAGGACAGTTCTGCATATCATACAGGAATGATGGATTTGAATGATAGCGCTTTACAGTTGAGAATCAATGTTATGGATGCAACTCCATATGCATATGTTAGTGCTCCAAATGTTCTGTTTAGTACAATTTGGATTGCTGGAATCTTGGCAATCTTTGCTATATTAAAAACAAAGAAAGAACAATTTAAAGAAGCTGATATTAGCGGAGTTTAAGAAATATTTAGATCCTTTCTAATTTCATCTACTGCTCTAATTCCATAAATGTCTCTTACTTGTTGAATTCTTACAGCCTCTTTGAACATATCTTTTCCAATCGCATTTGTTAAAACTGAATAGACATCACTAAATCGAATCTCCCACTTGTCTGCACAATCAAAAATTTTACTTATTGCCCACTGTCTTACTTCATGAGGAAGTGGAATCTTTTCACCTAATTCTATTGAAATTCTATCAAATAGATTAACAATTTGTGCAGTTTGTGATGCCATCTTTTCAAGATCTTTTGCATCTCCATACTTTGATTCTGCATTCATTCTGATGCTTGATTGATATTCTGAAAGCTTTAACAACGCCATCATTTCTTTTGATGAGTCAGTTGATGACTTGTTTGTAACATTTTTGACTGCTTGTAACTCCTCAAATAATTTTTCAGATTTTTTATGAAATTCTATAGTAGATACATCTTGTCTTTTTACAATATCTGAAACTGAAGCCATTTTTTGTTCAATATTGTTTATTTTACCTTCAAATTCTTTAATAGATTCTAGGCTTAATCCCTCCACAGAATTTGTCTTTAATGCTATAGTGTCAAATTGTTGTTTAAGACCATCAATTACACCACCTAGTGAATCAATTTTTGAGGATTTAGATGCTATTGCATCAATTGTGATCTTAATTGCTGCTAATTCAGCATCAAGATTTGAAGTAGATGATACTCCTTCAGCAATTTTTCCAAGTTCTTGTTTTAGACTTTCAATAATTTGAGTTCCTGTCTCTAATTTTCCAGTTTTTCCTGCAATCTCTTCTATACTGTTTTTTAGTTTATCCATTTCAGAACTAATTTCTAAAAATGAATCTGTCTTTCCAGAAACTTTTCTAAGATCATCTCTTACCTCATCTATTCTCTGGGCAATCTTGATAATCATTTCAGAATTATTTTTAATTGAATTTACACTGTCTTCTACTTGCTGAGATAATCCTTGAGACTTTGATGCATTTGAAATTCTGTTTATCTCCTCTTGTAATTTTACAGTTTGATCATTTATCTTATTGACTAGATTTGATTGTGTTCTTACTTGATTTAATCCAGAGAATAATTTTTGTGTATCTTCTTCTATGATATTGATTTGTTTTGATTGTTTTTGAATATACTCTAATGTTGATGTTAGTGCATCTATCATTCCTTTCATTGATATCAGAACCTTTTGATTTTCACCGAAAATTTTTGACATTACTTTGATCTCTTTTTGCAAAGCTTTGTTAGAATCTGAAACAGATGCCACTTTTTTAAGTAATATAGCTGGATTTGGCTCTCTTTTTGTAGTTTTTCTTGTTTGACTTGCTACTTTAGCTATTTTTTTCCTTACAGTCTTTTTAGACATATGAATTAAATTAAAAATTTGATGATAAAAAAGTTGGGTCTAAAATAAAAAATGTAAAGAGTTACTTGTTTACAACTCTTGGCTCATGAAGTAATTCATGAAAGGTCTTTTCTGCCAAACCATTTACTGTTTCAATAAACCCTCTTGGGCAGTATTCACATTGAATCATATAGTACGGTATGGTACCGTACTATTAATAGTCAGGTAATTACAACGTAACCAAGTATGCAGTCAGATACCCCAGGTCATATCTCTACATTTAGTTCAGATGACCTAATCATCACTCTGCAATTTGGACTATGGTAAACTGAGCATAAAGAGGTTAAACATTATCATTGAGCCTGTTTTCAATTTTTCTTTCTTTCTAATTTTTTTTAATGCGCAATCATTTTTAAACAAATTTGTTAATTGATAACATGCAAAACATTGCACTTCAATTAGATTCAAGTGGAATTCATAGTACTCTTAACAATACTGTTACTAGTTTAATTGAACAAATTACTCCTGAGCTTCCTCATACTAGTTTTGTTACTGATTTAGCTTTTATCATGATAATTGGTGCTGTAGTTACACTTGCATTTTTTAAAATAAAACAACCTTTGATCATTGGTTATCTATTTGCAGGAATGTTAATTGGTCCTCTCTCTCCATTTTGGGCATGGGTTTTGCCTGAAGGAGGTCCTTCTACTGATGGTGGAGTTGTAGGAATTTTATCTGATATTTCGGCATTGAATCTTTTTGCTGAGATTGGTGTTATCTTACTTCTTTTTGTAATTGGTATTGAATTCCCATATGCAAAAATTAGAAGTATTGGTCGTGTGGCTATTGGAGTTGGAACTATAGGATTATTTTCAACATTAGGTGTCATATTTTACACTGCTAGTATGCTTGGAATGCAATTCATGGATGCATTGTTTATTGCAGCAGCATTATCAATATCGAGTACTGCAATTATTGTTAAGCTTTTAGAAGAGACGGGAAGAATCAGAAAGGAATCTTCTATACTTATTTTAGGTATTTTAATTGTTGAAGATGTAATTGCAGTTATTTTAATTTCTTCATTACAGTCAATTGCCTTAGTTGGAACTGTATCTATAGAATCTATTATTGCAGTTGTCGCAGTTGCAGTTATTTTAATCGTTGGAACATTTACTGTTGGAACTCGTGTGATCCCTCTATTAATTGATAGAGTTGCAGCAGCAGAACATCGTGAAATTTTGTTACTAAGTGTGCTTGGTGTCTGTTTTGGATATGCCTTACTTGCAAACATTGTAGGATTGTCTGTAGCAATTGGGGCATTTCTGGCAGGTGTTCTTGTAGCTGAATCCAAATCAGCCGAAGTCGCAAAACTCCTTTCAAGCCCAATAAAAGACATGTTTGTAGCCATATTCTTCATCTCAGTTGGTGCATTGATGGATGTTTCTCAACTTGAAAATTACATCTTTGTAGCTATTGCTTTGATTGCAGTTGCCACTGGCATGAAATTTGGAGGCAATCTTATTGGTAATTTCATATTTAGACAAAAACGTGGCAAAGCACTTCGTTCTGCATTTACCTTAGCTGCACCCAGAGGTGAATTTTCAATTGTAATTGTAAAGGTTGGAGTAGATATGGGTGTGGTCAGTTCCTTCTTGTTCCCTTTGATAGGAATAATTTCTATAGTTACTGCATTTCTTTCTCCATTTTTAATGAAAGCTGGTGATAAAATAATTCCTGCAGTAGAAAAGAAAGAAAATGTCTGATGAATTAAAGAGATTACTAGACCAAGTCCATGATGGCATTACCACTTTTGATTTTGATGGTAAAATAACTCCCTGTATTGTAATTGAAGAGAAAAAATACGATAAAATGCTCTCAAAAGTCGCTGGACAACCTTTATCGATTAACACTGATCTAAATATTCTGCAAGATGGACTAGGAAGTGTTTTTGTTGAAATCGCTTTTATATTTTCAAAAGGAAATATTGTTGAAAAATTTTTAGTTAATGCAAAAACTGATCTGTTATTTTTTGAATCTCTTGCAAAAACATCAATGATTGCACTTTCTTCTCCTCATTCTCATTATGGGAAAGATAATGTGTTTATGATTCAATTACCTCGTCCAGAAAAAGCTCGTGATGCCCTAGAAATAATCCATCATGGGTTGGTGGCAAAAAATCAAAGATAGATGGTGCAGTTACCGGGATTTGAACCCGGGTCACTAACTTGGCAAGCTAGAATATTAACCAAACTGTACTATAACTGCAACAATACTAGAGGCTGAATTTGGATATTAAACTGTTTTTAACTATTTCATACAAGATACATTATGGATAAAATCCTTCTACAGAAGATAGAGCAAAAAATTCAAGATACAATTTCAAACAAGAATGAAATTAAACAATTAGTTCAACTACTTTCAAACATTGATGATTCAAAGTCATTTGCTTTAGGTATTGTCGTAGGCAGACTTTACAATGCTTTTTACTATCAATCTAAAAGGATTCTTAATCGAGAACCTACTACAGAAGAATTTGAAGAATTTTTAGAATTTGTAAAAACTAAGAAATCTAATTTAGAAAATTTATGGTGATTCTTTATTCCATTCAAGCACTTTGATTGTTGGGGTACCTGGTAATTTTACACATGCTCCTTTGAGTGCTTTTTTTGATGCTTCTAAATGAGCATCACCATTAACATAATGTTCCATTATACATTGTCCTTGTTTGACTCGTGCACCTAAACTTGTTGCTTTACCCCATGCTCTTCTCATTCCTTCTGAAATTCTATCTGCACCTGCAGTTGCAATCTGTTTATTTTCTCTTAGAAGATTATGTGGATAAATTCTGAGTCTGGAATAATAACCTGTTTCTCCAGTTGTTTTCTCTAATGTTTTATTTGCTGCTAATCTAGCTGATTCTATTGCCATGTGTCTGATCTGAAGTTTTTCATTGAGACTTAGTTGAACACAATATTGGTATGTTCCTCTTTTGCCACCTTGAAATTTTGCAATTTTTATTTGTGGTTTACCTTTGATGTACTCTTTTCTAGTGAAAACTTGTCCGTGTCCAAGTCTGTAATTAGCACCATGCATGATAATCTCAAACTAAAATGCCCATATTTTAACGGTTAGCCAGTATTTGGCAGTACTTTCTAATGCTTATATGGAAATTCTTTGGCTTTCTTTTCATCATGGAAGACACTCCTTTAGTCAAAGGTGAGATAATTTCATCTCAAACTTGCATCTCTGATAAAAAAATGATTCATGAACTTGAACAAAAGGGGTATGGAGAAATTGAAAAGAAAAAATTATTCCTAAAACAATTTGAAACTCTTTATTTGTTATATGCTAAAAGATTAATTCTAAAGAAAGGCAAAAAGCAGATTGATTTTAATTCTTTCATGAGTCTTTGTCAAAAAACAGATCCTGAAATTCTCACCCAATTTTTGATATATCGTGATCTTCGAAACCGTGGCTATGTTGTAAAGGATGGATTTGGGTTTGGTTCTGACTTTAGAGTTTATGAAAGAGGAGACTTTGGTGTAAAGGGCGCAAAATTTCTAATCTTTGGTCTTAATGAGGGGCAACAAGAAAAAATGGGGAATCTACAGAAAAAGATTGAAGAAATTACTCAGATGGGAAAAGAACCAATCATTGCAGTTATTGAACGCCGTGGTGAGATTATCTACTATAAAATTAATAGAATGAATTTCTATGAAAACAAAGCTAGATTAGAAGAGTCATTTCATCTCTAATCTTGTATTATCCACTCTGTTGAATATTTTAAAAGATTATTTTTTTCTGCATACATAAAATCATAAACTTCTACATATTTTGTTTTGTTCTTCCATAGTTCTTCAAAATCTTTCATCTTTCTTTCAACTCTTGATTTGTCATTCCATGATGTAAATACATCTACAGATTCAAAATCTCTTGTTTGAGTGGAGAATGATTGGCTTGAAGTTCCAGTAAATGCAACTACCTGATCATCTTCATCTCTGAATATTCCAATTCTCTCTGAGAATGAATCTGCTACTTCTTCTGAATTTGGGATTGCGACCTTTAGTTCTATTTGTCCATTATTAACAATGTTTTGGAGTTTTTGAATTTTGGAATCTTTGATTAGTTTTCCTTTAAATGATTTTGTGTATTTTTCAGAAAAGAGTTTTGTAAACAGATTAAGGTCTGCTGTTCTAAATCTATAACCTGTGACTATTCTTATTTTTGCCTTACCTCCAGCAAAATTATCAAATGCCATAGATATTGTGGCTAGTGTTTGAATCGACAACAAATCAATACATCTATCGTATTCTATGCAATTACTTAGGCAAGGAAAGAAAAATTCTGACATAATGTCGTTTTCATCTGAACGATATTCTTCTTTTAGTTCAATTCCTCTTAGCCCCAACAATAATCCCCCTTGATTTTATTATTTAAAGAAACAATTTTGAATCTAATATGTAATGTTCCCATCGGGTTTTGTCAGATCAGTTCAAGACCCTCAATTTTAGGTTCAAACCCACGTGGATCACCTACAATTTCGGGGATAAAAATGGACGTAGATAGGTGTGAAAATAAAATTTTTGTTTAAATCATTTAATGTAATATTATTATTAAAAAATAATGCAAGAAGACAGATTATCTGAATGGTTTGTCCCAAAATTTGGTTCTCAAAATTTTAGATTATCAATGGGGATTTTATTTCTACCATACACTGGAATGGTGGTATCCTTTGCCATATGGGGTTCTCTTTCAGTAGAATTTAGTCTTGATAGGATAGGATCCATTAGTTTACTCTATTTTTTTGCAATCGGTATATCCGCACATTGTCTTGATGCATTAGGAAGTAAGAAAAAGCCTTGGGGGGACATATCACACTCAAAGCTTTGGTCAGCAGCAATAATTTCCTTAATCATATCTTTTTCTGTTGGATTGTATTACATTTTTTTAGATTCTTGGTTACTATTTCCAATAGGAATAATGGAAGTGTTTTTTCTTTTTGCATATAATCTTGAATTATTTCGTGGTAAATTTCACAACAATTTATCATTTGTAATCTCCTGGGGAATTTTACCTGTTTTTGCAGGAGCTGCAATTCAATCTAATTCCATAACTGTTGAAACCATAATGTTTTCTGCAATTGCCGGTATTGTAAGTTATATTTTGATTGTTACATCTAGAAAATATAAAGAACTAAAACGACAAAATGCTAATTATGAAACATATTACAAAAAAGAAGTAATTCTTAAGATTGTAAGTTCTGTTGTAATATTTAGCACAATCTTCTTTATTGCTTTAAGGTACCTTTAATTCATTAAAACAGGAAAATATTGTATGAGTGGGTTTTCTGAAGATTTGTTAAATAGAATATTAGATGCCCCAGTAGGTAAGGTAATTACTGTTCTTAGAGATACCCTTGATTGCGATATCAAACTTGAAGTAATTGAACAGAACACTATAGTGCCTAACCAATTTGTGAGAAAAGTCTCAATTACGGCACAGGGGCTTCCAGTGATAAAAGCTAACGTAAAATTTGATTCTACTGTGTTACCTGAAGTAATCATGGCTGAACTTTTAAAGAAAAAACAAGGTGTTGGTGATATTCTTAATACAAATAATATCAATGCAACTAGAAATATTATTTCCTTGAATCGTAATCATGATGAGAATAAAGTAATAAGAGAATATGAAATTATTCATAATGGAATCGTTTGGTTTACTATAATAGAAGAAATAAGACTAGGTAATCTTGGTTCCGACAATAATAGTTGAAGAGCCACATGTCAAATCTTGCGTATGTGTTTTTAGTCCATATTTTTTCATAGTTTCTTCGTATTCTCTTACCCAATTCGTGGTTCTTATTAGATTAGGTAGATCAACAAAGACCTGTTTCCAATTAGGAATAAAAAATCCTGCCAAAAAAAGCACTTTAAAATAAAAATTCCAGAGTTTTTGCATAATTTTATTTTTTGGATATGTAAAATCATGTAAAATTATTTTTCCGCCTTCATTAAGATGATCAATACAATTTTTGACTAGAACGTCAGATATGCAGTATTTTGGCAAGTATGACGCAGTAATACAATCAAACTTTTTTCCTAGATTAAGTTTTTCTGCATCTTGATTTACGAAAGAAATTTTTTGAAATGAGATTAATTTTTCTTTGGCCTTTTCAAGATAGTTTTTGGTAATATCGACACCTATAATTTCTGCATGGGGAAGCTTTTCTGCAATTTGTTTTGTAAGGATACCAGTACCACAAGCAAGATCTAATACCGTTTTTTCAGTAGATAATTGTTCTAGAATTTTATGTTTCCAAAAACTATCTTTTCCAAAAGTAGTATAATTTACTATTCTATCATACGAATTAGAAGTATCGTTAAAAAATATCGGAACAAGATCTTTGGGATTTCCTTTCTTCATAAAATTTATTGGATTTTTTATTTAAAGTAGTTTGTGAGTTAATTACTTGATCCAAAATTCTATTTTTCAATATATCAATTAATTTTAGTCATTAAATTGAACCTAAAATGGGTCACGGGAGATTTAAACCAAATGTGTAATGCTCCCATCGGGATTCGAACCCGAGTCTTTGGCTTGAGAAGCCAAAATGCTTAACCGGACTACACTATAGGAGCTTGATAAAAAACAAACTCAATCTCAATTTAAAGGAAATGTTTTGACTTTGCATAATTTGTAAAACTTTGTGAGTTAGTTCCTTTATAGAAAATCCAAAGTTATCAAATCATATGGACTTGAAAAAACTTGTCAAGGAACAAGGATTATCTGGCTTTCCAATTGGTTTAGGTGGTTGTAGAATTTCTGATTTTCATTTTGATTCATGTGAGTATAATGTTGTTGTTTTTGATGGAAAATTAGAACCAGAAAAAATTATCAAATCTGGAGATGAATTTGTAGTCATTCATCATGCATCCCTATCTGAAAAGATATCAAAAAAGCTTCTTCAATATGACAAATTGCAGATAATTGATGATGAATCATGGGATTTGCGAATGTTTCTTTCTAAAATTAATGAAAAGCGTTCTTCACTATTTACTGATTTTGCAAAAAACTGTTTGATAGAGTCTGTGTTTTGTTGTCAAAAAACTAAAGAAGCAATTCAATCATCTGATGTATTTGCTCCATGTTGGCAAAAATGTGCTTCTTATTATTTAGCTGATGCTATATCTTCTTTAAACCATCAAAGATCAAGTCCTTCTCATATGCTAGACTTTCTTAGAAAATTAGGAAAAAATTTAATCAATGAACACATCTCTGTTGCTACTCAAACAATTGGAATTGAAAGGGCAACTCCAATTTTACTTGAACGTATGCTAAAATCAACTATCGGGTTTTCTGATTTAATTGAAAAAAATAATCATTCTCAAATTATTCAGAAAAAACATGATTTCTTTGTAAAAAACTCTATGCTTTCTGATTGCTATTTTTATTTGGGTTATATCAACAAGGAAATTTTCATAAAAATTAAGGATACTTTGAACAGAGAACCAGATCTTATACATATTCTGAAGATCGCCTTTGATGTTGAGGCTGATAATAATCTATTATTACAACAAGCAGAACTTGTCCAGAAATCATGTAATGAGATACTTGAAACAGTCTCAAGAGCCTAATTTTCTAGTCATTTTTACTAACCTTTTAAAACAAGTAAGATTACTCACTTGTCATGGTAGATCAAGCATGTGGTTGCGAAGCAGATAGTGGCGATCCTGATTACTCATGTGATTGTGCAATGCAAGGCCATTGTATATGCAGCGCAGATTGCAAATGTAAAACTGACGTTTGTAAAGAAGCTGTCGGACAAATGTAAGTCGATAGTTAATTACAATCTTTTCTTTTATTTTTTAATCTTCCTCTTCCTCTAAGCCCCATGATTTTACTAATTCTTTTTGGAACTTATCGGCTTGTTTCTCATCTAGTGCAAATCCGCAATTTTTGTGCGTTGGAACTACTGTTAACCCATCAAGTTTGAATTCTACTTCATACAAGTGAACTTTTGAACATTCACACATTTCTGAATTTTAGTAAATTTTCCTCTATATTTGCTTATTTGAATAACATCATGCTGACTATTGTTGAATAACGTTTAACTATCTGTTTTGACCATTTTTTACAGATATGAAAACAATATTTACATTTCCAATTATCACATCTTTACTTTTAGGTTCATTGTTACTACCTTCAGCATTTGCACAATTTCAAGGAGGTGGCGTTGATAAAGAAGGTTCATGGTATGCAGGTGAAGGTCTCAAACAAGGAGACTTTTTTTCATATTCAATGTGTCATGTGGATTACAAGGAATGTACTGAATTTGGTTTGGATATGTGGATTAAAGGAGATATTCAAGCTGGAACAGAAACCAAATGGTTAGCAGAAGTTGTTGTTTATGATGGCGCTAAAGTTATTGTTGGTAACATGGAATTAGGAAAAGTTGCACCAGAGCCAACTGGTGGTAGTGCAGAATTAGGAATTTACAGAGGAGCATTCAAGTCTTCTATAGCTTGGTTATCTGCATTTGCAACTTCTGATGGAAGTGCTGGTGGAAAAGGACCAAAAGAATTTTCTCAAATATCATGGGGTAAAATTGGTAACATTGGTGGTGAACAAGTTAAGCCATCAGGAATTGAAACAATTACAGTTCCTGCAGGAACTTGGGAAACAGTTTTAGTTTCGTGGAAGACTGGTGGTGCTATTAGTAAAGTTTGGATTGTAGATGATTTTCCATTCCCGATAAAGGCTGCAACTTATACTCATGTTTCATCAGGAATTCCTCCACCTGAATACACCTTTAAATTATTAGAGTATAAAGAAAATATCCAACAAAGTCCATTTGAAGGAATTGTTTCAACTGCAGATGAATTCTTAGGCCAAGGATGTGATACAAATTTTGAAAAAGAAGTTAGTATAAAGAAACCAACACACAACTTTGCTTACCAAGTACATGTATTCTACGGACCAGAAGACCCAATTCAAGGATGTGAGATGCAATGGCTCATTAAATTCATCAGCAGATTTGACGACACTACATTTTTGAACCAAGTTCAATATGACTTGCTAGTTGTAGATGATAACTTGACTCCTCTAAGATCAATTGCACAAGAAGAGGGTAGGAAATTTTTATATTCTCCATCAGGACAGGCTCTTCTTGATATAATTGTTAAAGAGGATCCTGGCACTGCAAACTATGTAATCTGGATTTATGGATTGGCTCCTGACGGAATAGTCCCATCAACTGCTACTGACTATTTGGAAATTACTGTTCCAATATTTGCAGGTAAAGAAAGTTCAACCTCCGATACAACTCCCACTCAAAAAATTCCTGATTGGATTAAAAACAATGCAGGATGGTGGGCAGACGGACTAATTGATGATGATTCCTTTGTCGGAGGAATTCAATTCTTA
>LFEY01000016.1 GCA_001510275.1 Thaumarchaeota archaeon casp-thauma3 | reverse complement strand
AGTCTTGATTTTGCAGATATTGCGATTATTGAGATAATTGCTACTGCTAGAATCATGGCTGCAATTGTACCAAATTCTGGGACTACAAACGTACCGATTATTTCGATTTCTTCAGAACCAACTGGGAATGCAATGGTGAGTATTCTATCTGTTGATGAAGTTATTTCATCAAAGTCTACTTCTTCTCCATCAATCAAGACGAAGAAATCATCATCACTTCCATTTTCAAGTACTGCATCCAATACCGATCTAGGGATTGTAAGGGTTAGTGAACCATCGTCTGTAGCATCAATAGTAATGATCAGTGAATTTGCATCCACATCAGGTATGATACTTAGTAGTTTTCCACCTGTAATCACATATCCTATCAAATCACTAGAGCCTTGAACTGAAACTGTTGTGTCAGTTACCGTTGTATCTCTTGTTGTTTGATCTATTACACCACCAAATTCAAATGATGTTGTTGCAGTTCGATTTTGGGTTCCGTATGTAACTGAAATTGTGTATGTTCCTTCAGTTTTCATTGTCCCCCCAGCAGTAATTTCAGTACTGAATTTCTTATCAACACCAACTGTTACTTGTGCGATTGCTACTATGCTCCCATTAGAAGATACAACAATTACACTTACTGGAGTTCCAGAATACAGATCTCTAACTTCTCCTGTTACTAGAATTATATCCCCATCTGAATAGGATGCTTTGTCCGTAGTAACAACAATCGAGTTTTGTATTTGTCCAAATGCGGGTGCCATACCAATACTTGCAATCAAAATTGCAGATAAGGCAAACACCAATAGATGAGCTTTCATCAATTTTACGCCTAAATTTATCTTATTTAAGGTTACGACAAAATTTATTGACAAAGAAGAAAAACACTTTTTGTAACGAATTTCAGATTAGATATATATTAACCTGAACGTGAATTTTTGACAGTTTGTGTGTATTCTTTACTGTTACATTTAATGTTCCACTTGGAGGTGTTGTAGATGGCAACTAAGAAAAATCAGGTTCTAGTACCTGATCATATCTATGTGCCAAAACATGAAATTATTTCAAAACAAGAAGCTGAAGAAGTTATAAAAAAATACAATTGTAAACCAACTGAATTACCATTAATTTTTGTAAATGATCCTGCAATTTTGGGGCTCGGTGTAAAACCAGGTGATATGATTAAGATCACCAGAAAAAGCCCAACTGCTGGTGAGAGTTTCTATTATAGATATGTGGTGGAAGTTTAGATGGCAGACCCTTCTACAAAACGCTGGCCAGTAATTCAAGATATCTTAAAACGTGAAGGTATTGCACGTCAACATCTTAATTCCTTTGATGAATTCTTAGAACGAGGCCTTCAAAGTATTATCAACGAAGTTGCACAAATAGAAATTGAAAATGCCGAATATCCATACAAGATTCAACTAGGTAAAGTTAAACTTCAACAACCACGAATGATGGAACTTGATGGCTCTATCACTCATATCACACCAGCTGAAGCAAGACTGAGAAATGTTTCATACTCTGCACCTGTAATGATGGAAGCCAGTGTTGTAGAAGATGGAAAAATTTTGGAATCTAGATTTGTTCATATTGGTGATGTTCCAGTTATGGTAAAATCAAATGCATGTATCTTAAATAATTTCTCCACTCAAAAATTAATTGAACATGGAGAAGATCCAAACGATCCAGGTGGTTACTTTATCATTAATGGTTCTGAAAGAGTCATTGTAGGATTAGAAGATCTTTCTTACAACAAAATTATTGTTGATAGAGAAACTGTGGGTGGAAATATCGTTTTCAAAGCTAAAGTATATTCTTCAATTGTTGGTTATCGTGCAAAATTAGAACTTGTCATGAAAAATGATGGATTAATTGTTGCCAGAATTCCCGGTTCTCCAGTTGACATTCCAGTTGTCACATTGATGAGAGCACTTGGATTAGAATCTGATAGAGAAATTGCTTCAGTAGTTTCATTGGTAGATGAACTCCAAGATGAATTGGAAGGCTCATTTGAAAAAGCAGGTGATGTTCCAACAGCAAAAGATGCAATTGTCTATATCAGTAAAAGAATTGCACCTGGAATGTTAGAAGAATTCCAGATAAAACGTGCCGAGACTTTACTAGATTGGGGATTATTGCCACACTTGGGTAAACATCCTGAAAATAGAAAAGAAAAAGCTCAGTTCCTAGGTGAAGCAGCTTGTAAATTATTAGAATTAAAACTTGGATGGATTACTCCTGATGATAAAGATCACTATGGTAACAAGGTAATCAAATTTGCAGGACAAATGTTAGCAGACCTGTTTAGAACTGCATTTAGAAATCTTGTTAGGGATATGAAATATCAATTAGAAAGATCAGGTCAAAAACGTGGAATTAATGCAGTGGCTGCAGCAATTCGTCCAGGAATAATTACTGATAAACTAAACAATGCTATTGCAACTGGAAACTGGGGAAGAGGACGTGTTGGTGTTACTCAATTACTTGATAGAACTAATTACCTTTCAACAATTAGTCATCTTAGAAGAATTCAATCCCCACTTAGTAGAACTCAACCAAACTTTCAGGCAAGAGACTTACATGCAACCCACTTTGGAAGAATTTGTCCAAGTGAAACTCCTGAAGGGTCAAATTGTGGTTTAGTAAAAAACTTAGCACTATCCGGAATTATTTCAATTAGTGTTCCCTCTGAAGAAATTGTAGAAAAACTCTATGATCTTGGAACAGTACATTTCTTTGATGCCAAAGAAGATTTGAAAAAAGATGGAACCCGAATATTTGTTGATGGTCGTCTAATTGGATATTACAAGGATGGTGAACAACTAGCTGAGTCACTTAGAGACCTCAGAAGAAATTCAAAAATTCATCCTCACGTTGGAATTTCATTTCATAAATCTGATGTTGAAGGTGCAACAAAAAGACTTTATGTAAATTGTAATGCAGGACGTGTCTTACGACCATTAATAATTATCAAAGACAATAAACCATTACTGACTCAAGAACTATTGGATAAAATTTCAAAGAAATTACTATCTTGGACAGATCTTTTGAGAATGAGTGTCTTAGAAATGATTGATGCAAATGAAGAAGAAAATTGTTATGTTACTTTAGATGACAAAAATACAAAGAAATACACTCACCTTGAAGTATTTTCTCCAGCAATTCTTGGTGCAGGTGCTTCGATCATTCCATATCCTGAACACAACCAATCTCCAAGAAATACATACGAATCTGCAATGGCAAAACAAAGTCTAGGATTCTCTACACCAATGATGAATACTAGTACCTATGTTAGACAACACTTTATGTTATATCCACAAACCCCAATTGTTAACACTAAAGCAATGAAGCTTTTAGGATTAGAAGATAGACCTGCTGGTCAGAATTGTGTTGTTGCAGTATTGCCATTTGACGGTTATAATATTGAAGATGCTATTGTACTTAGTCAATCATCAGTTGATAGAGGATTAGGAAGAACTTTCTTCTATAGAATCTATGATGCTGAAGCAAAACAATACCCAGGTGGGATGCGTGATAACTTTGAGATTCCTAATGCTGAAGATAATATCAGAGGTTATAAGGGAGAACGTGCATACAGATTACTTGAAGAAGACGGAGTTGTCGCATCTGAATCTCCAATTAAAGGAGGAGATATTTTAATTGGTAAAACTAGTCCGCCACGATTTATGGAAGAATACAGAGAGTTTGAATCATCTGGTCCCTATAGACGAGATACTTCTATTGGTGTAAGACCATCTGAAACTGGAGTTGTAGATACTGTTGTTATGACTCAATCAAACGAAGGTGGAAAAATGTACAAGATTAGAGCAAGAGATATGAGAATTCCAGAGATTGGTGACAAGTTTGCATCAAGACACGGACAAAAGGGTGTACTTGGAATTTTAGCTAAAGCAGAAGATTTACCATACACTGCAGAAGGAATATCTCCTGATGTTTTGATTAACCCTCATGCATTTCCCTCAAGAATGACAGTTGGAATGATGATGGAATCAATTTGTGGAAAAGCTGCAGCATTTCGTGGAAAGCGATTTGATGGTTCTGCATTTGTTGGAGAAAAAATGGATGAAGTTAAACCAGTGATGGATGCACATGGTTTCAAATATTCTGGTAAAGAAGTAATGTATGACGGACGAACTGGAAAATCATTTCCAGTTGATGTCTTTATTGGAGTTGTATATTACCAAAAACTTCATCATATGGTTGCAGATAAAATTCACGCAAGAGCACGTGGACAAGTTCAGATGTTAACTAAACAACCAACAGAAGGAAGAGCAAGAGGTGGTGGATTGAGATTTGGTGAAATGGAAAGAGACTGTTTGATTGCTTATGGTGCTTCAATGATCCTAAAAGATAGATTGCTTGATGAGTCTGATAAAGCTGATATCTTTGTGTGTGAAAGATGTGGTTTGGTAGCATATCATGATGTTAAACAAAGAAAATATGTCTGCAGAGTTTGTGGTGATAAAGCCAAAGTCTCATCTGTATCAGTAGCATATGCATTCAAACTACTATTACAAGAGATGCAGAGTCTAAACATTGCACCAAGATTGTTAATCAAGGAGAAAATCTGATGTCTGTTCAAGCAATCAAGGCAATTGCTGGAATTCGATTTTCAGTATGGTCTCCAACTGAAATTAGAAAATATTCTGTTGCTGAAATTACTGCTCCTGAAACATACGATGAAGATGGAATGGCAGTTCAAGGTGGTCTTATGGATGGCAGACTTGGTACACTTGAGCCTGGACAAAAATGTCTCACATGTGGAAACACAGCTGCAAGATGCCCTGGTCACTTTGGACATCTTGAACTTGCAGAACCTGTCTTACATATTGCATTTATTGATAATATCTACAAATTATTACAATCTACATGTCGTTCTTGTGCAAGACTTAAAGTTCCTCAAGAAGATTTAGATGCATTCAAAAAAATCAAAGACAAACATGCTGCTTACACTGTAATTTCTCAAAAACGTATTCCAGAACAAATCATAGAGAAAGCAAAAAAAGCCAAAGAATGTCCTCATTGTGGAAAAACACAATACGAGTTAATCTTTACAAAACCAACTATCTTTGTTGAGAAAACAGAAATTGGTGAACATAGATTACTTCCAATTACCATTAGAGAAAGATTTTCACAAATACTTGATGAAGATTTAGAATTATTATTATATGATCCTGTTACTGCTAGACCAGAATGGTTTATTCTTCAAGCATTTCCTGTTCCACCAGTAACTGTTAGACCATCAATTATTCTTGAAACAGGAATAAGATCAGAAGATGATTTAACACACAAAATGGTTGATATCATCAGAGTTAATCAAAGACTAAAAGAAAGTAAAGATGCAGGAACTCCACCACTAATTGTTCAAGACTTGGTTGATTTGTTACAATATCACACTACAACATATTTTGATAACGAAGTCTCTGGAATTCCACAAGCCCATCATCGTTCTGGACGTCCTCTCAAAACATTAACTCAAAGACTCAAAGGAAAAGAAGGCAGATTCCGAGGCTCATTATCTGGAAAACGAGTTGACTTTTCAAGCAGAACTGTTATCTCTCCAGATCCTAACTTGGATTTGTCTGAAGTTGGGGTTCCTAGTGCAATTGCCATGAAACTAACTATTCCTGAAATTGTTACAGCATGGAACATTGATAGAATGAGAAAACTTGTGATTAATGGACCTGAAACATTTCCAGGTGTAAACTATATTGTTAGACCTGATGGTGTAAAAATTAGATTAGATTTTGTAGAAGATCGTTCTACAATTGCTGAAACCCTTGAGATTGGGTACCTCATTGAAAGACATCTTTCAGATGGCGATATTGTGATGTTTAACAGACAGCCATCTCTCCATCAAATGTCTATAATGGCTCATTATGTTAGAGTACTCCCAGGTAAAACTTTCAGATTACATCCTTCTGTATGCCCTCCATACAACGCAGACTTTGATGGTGATGAGATGAATCTTCACGTTCCTCAAAGTGAAGAAGCAAGAGCAGAAGCAATTCTTTTGATGAGAGTTCAAGATCAATTAATCTCTCCAAGATATGGTGGTCCAATTATTGGAGCACTAAGAGACTTTGTTACTGGTGCATATCTTCTTACTAAAGATGACACCACACTTACTGTCCAAGAATTTTCAAACCTTGCAATGCTTGGTAGTTATACTGGCACACTTCCAAAACCTGGTACCAAAACAAAAGATGGACCAGCATATACTGGAAAACAACTATTTTCATTATTCCTTCCAAAAGACTTCAACTATGTTCTTACATCAAAGTGGTCAAAGAGTACAAATGGCACACCAAAAGATGTTGTAATTAAAAATGGTGAACTTATCAGCGGTGTAATTGATAAAACATCCATTGGTGCAGAAGAACCAGAAAGTGTCTTACACAGAATTACAAAAGATTATGGAAATGAAGTTGGAAAAACATTCCTAAACTCTATTCTAATTATGGTTAAACAATTCATTACCCATTATGGTTTTAGTTATGGTTTTGGTGATCTTGAGGTACCCGAAAAAGAAGCACAACAGATTCTAGATGATATTCAAGAAACTTATGATATTTGTGCTGATTTGACTGATCAATATGAGAAAGGAACTCTTAAACTTACAAGAGGTATGAAGCCTCAAGAAGCCTTAGAAGCATACATTGTAAACGAATTAGGTAAAGCAAGAGACAAGGCAGGATCTACTGCAAATGATTCTCTTGATGATAGTAATGCTGGAAAAATTATGGCCATGACTGGTGCTAGAGGTTCATCTCTAAACGTAGGTCAGATGGCTGGTGCATTAGGCCAACAATCAAGAAGAGGAAATAGAATGAATGATGGTTATCATAATCGAGCATTAACACATTATCAAGAACATGACAATAATCCTGATGCACATGGATTTGTAAAATCCAATTACCGAACAGGTCTTACTGCATTAGAATTTTTCTTCCACGCAATGGGAGGTCGTGAAGGACTTGTAGATACTGCAGTTAGAACACAACAAAGTGGTTACATGCAACGTAGATTAATTAACGCATTAGAGCACATTAGATTAGAATATGATGGAACAGTAAGAGATCCACACGGTCACATTGTTCAATTCCTTTATGGTGAAGATGGAATAGATGTACAAAAAAGTGATCATGGTGAAGCATTTAATCCAGGTAGATTAGCCGAATCTCAAACTATGACTGATTCAGGAAAGAAAGCTACAAAAGATGAAATTGACACTCTAGCCAAAAAATACACTAAAACATTTAATCCAAGACTAACTTCACTTGTAACTGAAGCATTACAGAAATCTAATCTAAGTAAAGATGGTGTGGAGACTGTATGTAAGAAAGGACTTTTACTTTACAACAAAGCCAAAGTAGAACCTGGTCAAGCCGTAGGTATTATCACTGCTCAATCAATTGGTGAACCTGGTACTCAGATGACTTTGAGAACATTCCACTTTGCAGGAATTAAAGAAAGAAACGTTACATTGGGTCTTCCAAGACTAATTGAATTAGTTGATGCAAGAAAGAAACCCGTTACTCCAACTATGGATATCTACCTTGATAAAGAATCAAAAAAATCACGAGAAAAAGCAATTGAGGTTGCAAGAAATGTCTTACAAACTAAAGTAAGTGCATTAATTGCTGATAGTCAAACTGATTATGCTACTGAAATCAAACTAATCTTGAGTGAAAAAAGACTCAAAGAAAGAGGATGCTCTATTGCAGAGGTAGAAGAAGTGCTTTCATCAAATAAAAAATTCAAGATGGAAACAACTGCTGAATTGATCACTCTGAAATTAGTTGAAGAATCTGATACAGCAACAGTAATTGCAATTAGAAACAAAGTTCTTAATACTACAGTTAAAGGGGTTCCAGATATTGAGCGTGTCACATTAGTTCAAAAAGATGATGAGTGGGTTATTCAAACAACTGGTTCTAATATTGCCAAAGTACTTGCAGTCAAAGGTATTGACAAGAGAAATGTTAGAACAAACAATGTCTTTGAAATTGCAGGAACTCTGGGTATTGAAGCTGCAAGAAATGCATTGATTAACGAACTAAATCACACTCTAGAAGACCAAGGATTGGAAGTTGATAATAGATACATCATGTTGGTATCTGATTTGATGTGTTCAAGAGGATACATGCAACAAATTGGTCGACACGGAATTGCTGGTACTAAAGATAGTGTTCTTGCAAGAGCTGCATTTGAAATTACTGTACCTACAATTGCACATGCTGCACTTGGTGGAGAAGTTGAAGAACTCAAAGGGATCACTGAAAATGTAATTGTTGGAAGTAATATTCCAATTGGAAGTGGCACTGTTGATTTATACATGCAAGTAAGCAAGAAAAAATGAGGAAGAAAAATTAAACTAAACAATCATGTCTTTTGAAATCCCAACATTGATGAATAACAGTAAAGAAAAAGTCGTTTTACTTCGAATGAGAAATACTACAACTATTCAAGGTATACTCAAAGACTTTGATATCCACATGAATTTGACTTTGGAAAATGCAGAAGACATATCTGATGAAAAACCTGTAAGCCTTGGAAAAATTTTGATACGTGGTGATAATATTTTAGCAATTTCTATCCCTAAAGAATAATCTTAAATTTATCAAACATTAAATTCAATCTTTGACAAATTTTACCATGTATCTGTATCTTCTATTCTTTCCATTGCTTTTTTTTCCCGCATTTGGAGAATCAATACCTGATTATAATCACCCATATGCTCCAATTTTTACTGATAAACCTACATACACTTGGACTGATAAAATAAAAATTACAATAATTGCACCAAGTTGGAATACTGATAGATACCTAATTGATTCAATTGGGAATACTGAAGATCATCCAATTAAAATTTCTACAAGAGAAGATTCTCTAAAGCCATATCGATTTACTGAAACAGATGTTAATTCAGGAGTTTTCACCGCTGAAGTCATTCTTACAGGTTTTTCACATGATGCTGATGGCGATGGGGATATTGATACAACGCCTAGAACTGTGGGCAATGGACCCACTAATGGATTTTTAAAAGTTGGTAGGGATTCATCTATTACAATCTCATTTGAATTTGCAGACGGTGTGGTATTAACAGAGTCTGTTCCTGTTAGTTGGAATCTTGGAACAATTAATTTTTCTAAAGATCTTTTTTTTACAGATGATTCTGTAACAGTACATGTAATTGATCTTGATATGAATCTGAATCCTGAAGCAATAGATAGTATTCCCATACAACTTTTTTCAGATTCTGATGTTGCAGGAATTGAAGTTAATGCCATAGAGACATCTGAAAGTTCTGGTTCATTTACTGCTACTATCACTTTATCACAAATTTCATCTTCTAGTGGAAATAGACTTTATTCACTACTTGGAGATGAAATTTTTGCAAAATACGATGACAATACATTACCAAAACCATATTCCACATCTGATAATTTAGAAATTAAAACTTCTGCTAAAACTGATTCATCAATTCCTCCAATTCAAAGACTTGCAAATTCTCAAATCCTTTTGTCTGATAGTCTTGGTAATCAATTACAATCATTTTCATCAAATAAACAAATGCAGATAGTTGGAACTATAACAAATGATCATGACTTTACGCAGAAATTCGTTTATCTCTTTCAAGTAAAAAATATCACCAATTCTGTAGAATCAATTTCATGGATTCAAGGTGAACTATCTCCCAAACAAAGTCTAGATGTTTCTCAATCTTGGGTACCTGAAAAATCTGGAACATATCAAATTGAAACATTTGTTTGGAATTCTCTTAATGATCCAATAGCATTAGCACCTATAATGTCAACTTCAGTAGTAGTTGAATGATAAAGTATGATTCCTACGTGATTATTATATAGAAAAATTATGTTTTTTTTTGTATGTTAGGATACTTACTAGGAATAACGCTAGTGTTAACCGCATTGTCGCCTTTGATTTTTACAGACGTTTTTGCTGATTCCTTTGTTGTAGATTTTGATAAACAACAATACAACATAGGTGATTCTCTTACTATTTCAGGAGAGATTCTTGATTTAACAATGCCAGTTATTGCATTAAGTATCTATGATCCCAACGAAAAAATTTTGTCGGCTAATACTTTAGAAATTTCGTCTGAGAGCACCTTCTCTAAAACAATCTCTCTTGATACTCCATTTTATGAGCAAATTGGAGAATATTCAGTAAAGTTAGACTATGGGAAAATTTCTGAAAAGTATTATTTTGTTATTAAAGATAACCTTGAGCATGAAATTTTTGTTGATGATTTAGAAGAGCCTAAAATTACTTCGCTTTATACTGACAAAAAACTATACACTGACAAAGATCTGATCAAAATTACTGGTCTCGTTTCTACATTGGATTCTCCTACAGTACTAGTAGGAGTTTATGATCCATTTGGAATGCCTGCGGGATTTTATATTGTTCCAATTGATTCTAATTTAGAATTCTCTACAAGTTTTCCTATAGAATCTGGAGTTAATTTTAGAACAGATGGCACTTATTCAATAAAAGCACATTATGCAGAAACAAATGCAACGTCATTTTTTGATTATCATGAAATTTTACAACCAGTAATTGAAGAAACCATTGAAGAAACCATTGAAGAAACCATTGTAGAAACTATTGAAGAAACTGTAGAAACTATTGAAGAAACCATTGTAGAAACTATTGAAGAAACTGTAGAAACTATTGAAGAAACAATTGAGGATGAAATTATTTCTGATGCTACAACTATTTCATTAGATGAACAAATAATTAAAGAAAAAACTAACAATGATTACGATTCTGTTAATGAAAATTCAATAATAAACAATCCAAAAAAAATTACACCACAAACTAAAATTAAAAAACAAAATAATCTTACTGTAGAAGATGTAGAATTAGGAATATTACTAAATCAAATTAATCTAAAATGTGATTCAAGTACTCTTACTGATACAATTTCATATTACGATGGAATGGGTCCTGCTTTGTATCGCTTGTGTAAATTTGATAGTTCATTGAATTTCTTTAATGATTCATTAATCAATAATCCTAATGATGTAGAAATTCTTGTAAACAAAGGTGCTACCTTAGGAAAATTAGGATATTTTTCTGAGGCATTAGTATACTATGATCAAGCAATCAGCATTGATCCTAATTTTCTACCTGCTAAAAATAACAAGGCTAATGCTCTTGTAAATCTAGGAAATCTTGATGATGCCATTTTATTGTACAATGAAATTCTAGAGGAAAATCCTAATTATATAACTGCTAGAAAAAATCTTGAAATTGCATTATCTGAAATAGAGCCTGAAACTGAAAATACCATTCTTCAAAAATCTTCTATACCTGAAAAAACTATTTCATTTGAATCTAAAAAACAAAAACCAACTAACTTTTTTGAAGAAATAGGCATTGCATTTTCTTCTTTGTTTGGTTTTCTAAACTAAATTTTTTGCTTTAACTACACTTAATTTTTCAATAAACCTATAAAGCTCTATTAAGACGATCGTCATAAGGTAAACAAATGAGTAAGATACTTGAAAAATCATTGAAAGATGCCCGCAAAGAGAATCAGTTAACGATGGGTAGTAAACAAGTTTTGAACTCTATGAAAAATTCCAAGCTAATTGTATTGTCTCAATCTGTTGGAAAAGAAATGATTGAGAAAATTGAATCAGATGCAAAAAAAGAAAAAATACCCTTAGTAAACTTTCAAGGAACATCAGTCGCATTGGGTAGACTATGTGGCTTACAATTTAGAATCTCGACGATTTCATTTACATCAATAACTGATGCTAACATCAAATCAATTTTAAAAGATACAGAAGCTGAGGAAAAAAATGATTAATTGTATTTTATCTTATGAAAGTTTAAATGAGACATTTTTTGTTCGGAGTTAATTAGGAATTTTTATGACACAATCAATTAAACTTTCAACTGATCAGATGCGTTTGATGTCTCTTTTCCAAAATGTTACAGGTGCAACTGCACGTGATTGTATAGATGATGAAAAACAAGACAGAGTAATTTTTGTAGTTAATACTGGTAAAATGGGGCTTGCAATAGGTAAAGGCGGTATTCATATCAAATCATTACAAAATATTATAAAGAGAAATGTTGAGTTGGTCGAATTTGAAGAAGATCCTGCAAAATTCCTGTCTAATTTGCTTAATCCAAAACTAGTCTCTGAAGTAAAAATAAATACACGACCAGATGGGTCAAAACAGGCAATTGTTATGGTAGACCCAAGAAAGAAAGGAATCGTTGTTGGACGAGAAGGCAGAAATGCTGAAAAAGCAAGACTCTTGGCAAAACGATATTTCAATATTACACACGTTCTAATTAACAGTCCAGAAAGAGCAACATTGGAGATGTAAGAATGACAAAAAAATCACCCCTTGGATTATTTGCAGGTAGAGTTCTAACTTCTAAGAAAAAGAAACAGAGATGGGCAATCTCTACTTACAAGCGAAGAAAACTTGGTACTGATAAAAAATCTGATCCTCTTGGAGGTGCACCTCAAGGAAGAGGAATTGTTTTAGAAAAAGTAGGTATTGCAGCAAAACAACCAAACTCTGCTATACGAAAATGTGTTAGAGTTCAATTAATTAAAAATGGTAAGACAGTTACTGCATTTTTGCCACGAGACGGCGCAATGAACTTTATTGATGAACACGATGAGGTACACATTCAAGGCATGGGTGCAACACAAGGTGGTGCAATGGGAGATATTCCTGGAGTTAGATTCAAAGTTTTCAAAGTTAATGGTACTTCACTTCATGAATTAGTAATTGGTAAAAAGGAGAAACCAAGGAGATAGAAATGGCAGAAACTAAGAATCTATTATTATTTAGAAAATGGGATTTATCTGATATTGAAATTAAAGATCCTGGATTAAAGACTGCCATCTGTTTGAGAAAACAAATTTTACCATACACCTTTGGACGTTCAGCCCTTAAGCGATTCAATAAAGCTGAGGTTAACATTGTTGAGCGACTAATAAACAAGTCAATGCATTTTGGAAAGAAATATGCAAAGAACACTGGAAGAATGACTGGAAAAAAGACTAAACTTCTCAATACTGTAAAAACTGCATTTGATATTATTTTCCTAAAAACTGGACAAAACCCAGTTGAAGTACTAGTTAGAGCAATAGAATTTTCTGCTCCAAATGAGGATACTACTAGAATTGTTTATGGTGGTACTACATATCATGTATCAGTTGATGTTGCACCAATTAGAAGAGTTGACATGGCTTTGAAATTTATCGCCGATGCAATCAAAGATGCAACATTTTCTAATCCAAAAGCAATTGAAGAACATATGGCAGAACAACTCATTTTAGCTGCAAACAATGACTCAAATGCTCCTTCTGTAAAGAAGAAAAATGAGTTAGAACGTATAGCCCAAGCATCAAGATAGAAATTTTTCAAGTAGCCCGAGGCAGATTCGAACTGCCGTCCCCGCCTATCCACTCTTTTGAGATCCAGAGGGCAGAATCCTTGACCGCTAGACTATCGGGCTACTAAAACAAATTTTGGTGTTTCAGAATATAATCATTTACTGATTAATTGATCCTAACTTCATGAATCGCAGTTGCATAATCACATGTTACTCTTACTCTCATGTATGGAATTAGTTTGTAATGAATTGAATACAAATCATCTTCCTTTAAGATAAATCCCTTTTGAATTAGTGAAGCTAGTCCTCTAGATGGAGTTGCAATTGAAATGTTTTTTTCTTTGCATACTATATCACGTTTGTATTGAAATTGTTGTAGTGTAAATGAAACATCATTTAGATTTAAAATTAAAGGCCAGATAATTTCTGCCCAGACAAATCTCCTGTTTTCTGTGGCTGCAGCATACTTTCCTTTTTCACTCAACATTAATAACATCTGAAAAAGATCTTATAACTTGATTGCCTCAAAACGAGATTGAAGAATCATTAAATTTATTGCAAAAAGATTGGGAGATTGACCCAATTCTACGAGAATTTATGCTAGGAAAAATTACTAATGTCTCAGACTATCCAATTAAAGTAAAAGATGTTGTTTTTCATGTACCATATCTTAATTCACAAAAAAAATACATTTTATGGAAGTGTTTTTGGCCTGATTGTCATAACTGCTGTGATAGACAAGGAAGACTGCCACTAACTTCTGATGATTTGATAACTATTGGAAAGGGATTGAAATATCAAAGCACATCCGAGTTTATAAAAAATGAAACCCTTACTGTAACTTATTCTGAACCAGGCCCATCAGGGCAAATGACTACAATGACTACAATTAATCTAAAAAGAAAAACTGATGAAACTATAGCTGATGATGGAACACACATCTCTTGTAGATTTTTAGATAATGAGGGAGGCTGTAGCATGCATCCTGCTAGACCTGGAGTATGCTATTTGTATCCATTCTCATCATGGCTTGAAAATGAAAAAGGAACAGCTAGAGTGCATGCAACATACCAATTCACAGGTGATTGTCCTGGATTTTACCTAGCTGATTCTTTAGATCCTATGAAAGACGAATTCAAAGACTATTCTAAAATAATTTATGATTATAACATGGCCTCAAATAGAACAAATAGAGAGGGATTATCTTCTGTTAGTTTTGTCTAGTTTGTTTTATCCGTAAACATTAAATGCTGATTTTGAGACGAATAATTAGTAAAAATGGCAAAGACTGTAGCTTTAATTGGATTTGTGGCATCATTGTTGTTTGTAAGTTTAATTGCATATTCACTTCCTGCATTTGCTCAAGGACCTGACTCTGCACCTGGCAAACCTGAAGTTATCTCTGTTTCTGGTATTACTCATGGAAAAGATATGCTTGTACACATTTGGTTAGTGGTTCCACCAGGAGTTGATAGAAATGAAGCAGCAGCATCTGCACTTGCTCAACATGGAGCAAGACCATTTACTGCTGATGAGTTTTCAACGATTGCTTTGTTCTGGGACCAATTCTCAGACGGTGATCCTGGAAATGATTTTGTCGTACAGAACTATAATCCAAAGAATGATCCTACTAATGGTAATGGCATAACTCCTCCAAATAGTCTTACAAAGTAAGATTTACACCCAAAATATACAAAAAAACTAGTAGGTTTTACTATGCTTTAGCTACTTTCATTAGATTAGATATTTTGATATCCATTCCAAATCTCTTCTCATGCTTTTTCATGTAAAGAAATATTGCAATAAAATCAGGTAATGCTTTGATAAAACTAAAGTTCTTGTGAATTTTTGCTCTAACGAAATTAAAGACTTTGGCATATACCTTGAAGTGTTTTTCAACTGCTTTTTCATATGCTGCAAAGTCATGCATGTTTTCTAAGAAGATATCAACGCATTGCATAGATGGAATTATTCCCTCCCCTAATAATGCAAAGACTGTTCCAATTGATTCGCCAACGCCAACTACTTTTCCTGAATAGTATGGCTTGCATCTATCAGGTGTAGCTAATCTAATTGGTCTGCCTTTAGTTTTGAGAACTTTGCCTCCATGTTTTGCTAGAAAATCATCAGTTGCCTTGATGTGTTGTTTATTGTAATCTCCTGCTCCAATATGTGCCCATTTCTCCCCTAATGGAAAGTACCAAAAGTATCCTGACATTCCAGGAAATGGCTCTATGTAAAAATCATCAAATGGTACACCATTTTCATATTCAACTTTATACTCGTATGTTGGCAAGAAAAAATCCTCTTTTAGTTTTGGTAGATAAATTCTGTGAAATCCTGTACAATCAACTATCATGTCGTATTCTTTTTCTAACTCTTCGAGTTTTGGTGATACTCCGTAAATTACTTTAGAATCTTTAATGAAATCTTTGATTAATGCTAGTTTATTGTATGTGCACAATCCGTGCAATCCAATATCAAACTTTACACTACTGTTCATTTTGACATGCATCTCTTGACCATCATGAATTAGAAAATCATCAAAATTTCTGCCAGTCTTTTTGCAAAACTCTTCTAGTTCTGACTTTATTGTACCCCAAGCGCAAATAGAGTCATGTCTTTCTTCTACCATTCTCTCATATCCTACTACTTCGTGCTCTGAATCTTTTAGTCTGGCCATAAGATACGAACCAGCTACGCCCATTCCCATTACTGCTATCTTCAAGATATTTTGGGAAGAATTTACGCCTAATAAAAATACTGTCTGGAATTATTCTATAATGTCATAAAATTGATTCAGACGTTGTGTTAATTGATCCTTATAGTCTTCTGTATTTTTTACAAACTCCATTCTTGTGTTTTTTTCACTACTAACTAGAATTACTACTTGTTTTACTTTAATCCCTGTTAATTCCTCGAACATTTGTGAATATGCAGTACCTTGAATGAAATGATCAGTCATCCATTCTTCTTGTTGATTACTTCGTTTTGTTTTATAATCAATTATTGATAGTTCTCCATCATATTTTGCAATACAATCAGTAGTCCCTGCTAATTTCATTTTATTGCTGTATAATCTTAGTTCTGTTCCATGAATGTCATTGATTTTTTGCAAAAATGGGATTAAATTATTAAAATGAGCAACTGATAGTAATCTGAGTTCATCATTATGTGTTGTTCCATTTAGGTAATTTTCAATTAAATTATGCGTTTGAGTTCCTATAGTTGCTGCTTCTTGAGTAATGTATTCTGCAGCAGTTTCTTGCTCTTTCCAGCTTTGTAGATTTTGTTGTTTTTCTTTATCCATTGTTTTTTGTAAAATTGTAGTAATTGATGGAAAGATATCTCCCTTTGGTGTCTGGTAATAATGAGCATCATCTCTTTCAATTAATTGAGATTGCTCAAAATCAATTGGAATGTGATTAAATCCAGTCATTACTCATTGGAACCAAGATAAATTACAATTAATTTATTCCTAATAAAAATAATGGCGAATCAAAATTAAATTCTAAAATTTTTCTAAAGTTATGAGGATTAACGCTGCCGAGTGTCAATCCTCAAGATTCTGGTTGCTTGAATCCATTATGTTATGGAATTCACTAGAAAAAAAGGTCTTGGGTTATTCTTTTTTTACTAGAAAATTCTAATTCTAAACTCTTTTTTCATAGTATAATGTAGAAAATTCATGAAGATGGGAATTAAAATTGTAATAATTGCAGTCGTACTTATTGTTGTACAACTTTTTGGAGCATTTCTCCTCTAAACTTTTTTTCCATATACTTAAGTTCACATAAAATTCTAGCAATTATTGAGATTAGCATTTAAGATAATCATAGGTATTATGATTGCAATAGTCGCTATTTTTGCAATCATGATTGTACTAGTATTTGTTGTTGGAATGACTACCATGTCCCAATATGGGGGTGAACCCATGGAACCGGCAATAGAGACGAGAATGGTTAAGAATCCTGAAGATTCATTGGTTTCAAACACTATGCCAGTACCAGGAAGCGATGTTCCAGAAATGATTGTGAATCCTGAAAGAATGATAGTTACCACTACCCCTTGGTTGGGGTTAAGTTGTGATGAAATGCTTGATTTTAGTGCTACTGATGAGCATCATATGATGAATAATGACATGCATATGGAATTTCATAACTATTATTTTGATCAATGTTCAGAAACTGAACTTGGGAAACCTTAGATTCTAAACTCTTTTTGAATTTTGGTAAAGTGAATAAATACTTCTTTGACTAGTTTTTATCATGACAAAAAGTATTAGCTGCGCAGATGTAGGGTCTGACTGTGGATGGTCTACAACTGCAGAAACAGAAGAAGAGTTGATGAAAAAGGTTGCAGAACACGCCAAAGAAGAACATACAGATTTGGAGGTAACTTCAGAGGTTGTGGCAAAAATAAAATCATGTATAAAAGAAATCTAATTTAGACTCTAAATTACAATACGCTTAAGTTAACACAAAAACTAGCAAAATTATGGGATTTTTAGATAAATTCAAAAAAGTCAAAGAAAAATCAACTGATTCTGAAAACATAGCATCTGAGCAAGAAGAGATGAGAGAAGAACAACATGAGCTTGATCTTAAAGAAAACTATGAAGCAGATGAAAAGTATGATGAATCCAAAGATTAAATTCTAATTTTTGTAAGATAAACTCTAGAAACTACCTTTCGTTTCGTCTAACTGAATAAGTTGGATATGTTTTTTTCTTTAAGATCGAAATTCCTTTTAATTTATCAAAATCATATTCACTAATTTTTTTTGTCAATTCGTATAAATCCCCCCCAATAATTATCCCATTTTTTGGAGCAAGATGATTAATTTTTGCACATATATTTACAGGAGTGCCAATGAGATCAATTGAACTATAATTTGATTTCATAACAAACACATTCCCATAGTCTACACTGATGCGATAATTCATTGATGGCAAACCTGCATCTCGTAATTTCTTTTTTATTTCATCATGTTCTTCAGTCATTGCTAAAACACATTCAAGACAACTCATAACTCCAAATTTTCTATTTTGATGAGTAGATTCAGGAAAGAAAAATAAAAGACAATCTCCGATATTTTTTATTATCTTACCGCCAAATCTTGCTAGAACTTTGGACATGGAATTTAAAAAAATCTCATAATACGTACCAATTTGGGCATGTCCTAATTTAGCTGCTATATCTGTAGAACCTATCATATCTACTAATCCCACACAATAATTTTGTTGTTGGTCTGAAATAGTTACTGAATATTGAGGATATTCTTTATTATCACCATTAATAGTTAAAAATGAATTTTTAGATACATAATTTTTCATTAGTTAATGCTTCTTTCAATTTAATTCACCATTATTATTCAATATCCACATGACGTAATAAGCAGAATAGATACCATTATAGTCATATGATATTAACACATCGTGCAACTAATAATCCACAATATATGTTACTTGAAGAAAAGAGATCTACAAACATCAAAAACAATCTCTTTTTTATTTTTGAAATCATCATTTAACTCGAATCTTTCATTAACATTTCACGATAAACTAAACTCTTTTTTCATAGTATAATGTAGAGTAATAAAATGGCTAAATCCAAAAATAAGAATAAAAATCAGATTAACAAGAACAATAAGACAATACCTGATAACCTAAAGAAAAAACAATACATGGAATCCTATGAGGAATTAAAGAAATCAATACAAGATGACCAAAATTAGTCAAAAGCATTCCATAAAATGCACATTTTGTGGCAAGTCTGAACATGTGGAATATTTAGGTGGACTAGATTGGTTTTGTAATAAAAAGTGCCATTACAATTATAGACATATGAACGATAATCCTTGAGTAATATCTTCATGAAATTCATTTCTAAAATTAGACTCTAAACTCTTTATTCATGGTATGATGAAGAAAATTTATGAATACTTTACAATGTACTCATTGTGGTAAAACATTTGAAAATCTGAGATTACTCAATAATCATTATAATCAACTTGGAATAGATTACATTGAATCAAAAGGATTTTTTGATGGTGAAGAAAAATCATGAAAAGATCAACTATTGGAGTAATAGCAGTTGTAATCTCAGTTGTTGCTTTCTATGGTGTTATGGCTCTTTTATTTAGACTCTAAACTCTTGTTTTCACTATAACCTACCCTTTTAGATTTCTAAAAAAACTCAATACACCCTAGAATTCATAACGAATTGAAAAAGACTGTTTTTTAAAATGCAATAAATTCTATTGATTGTTTTTTCCACATAAAAACAACACATAATGCAACAAAGTAAATAGATATTCCCAAAACCATTGCGTATGAGGAACCATGCAGAATACCTATGGCAACAGACAGGATTGCCCCAAGTACAGAAAATGAGCCATTTATTGCCCACATCCAAGGAACATGCGTTGGTTTATGAGACTTTAACAATCTCATTACGGTCGGTAATGGCATGCCCATTAGTAATCCAATTGGAAAGAGAAGTCCAATACTAATCATTGCTTTAATTTCAAATTCTTCTGCTATTACAGAGTAAATGATTTCAGGTAATGCTACAACATAGACAATACCTATTACAAGAACCCCAGCTAAAATAAATAACAAATTTCTGGTATTATGTCGAATTAAACGAGTACTAATTTGACTGCCAATTCCACTTGCAATAAGAATAGTGAAAAGCAGTATAGCAAAAGTAGTTGTAGGATTACCTAACAGTAGAATGAATTTTTGTAAAAGTGAAAGTTCAATTAAAATGAATCCAATTCCTAATGAAGAAAAGTACAAGACAACACTCCAAGTTTTCAAATCAGTTTTTTCAATAGGTTGCTTTCTTAACCAAATTAATGGTCCCAAAATAAATGCTGCAACAATAATCAAACTCACATAAACTAAAACTACAACAATTGTAGGAAGAGGTTTTTCAAATGATAAAAAGAATGGACTGTCATCAGTTACGGGATGTATTTTTGTTGAAAACAATGGATAGAATTCTTCATTTGAAATCTCACCATTCAGATATGCAGGATAGGGGTCTAATACAACTAAACCAGGTACGAGAATTGGTTTGTATCCATTTTTAGTGATTAAATCATACATGTATTGAATCTCATCATCAGTAAATGGAGATTTTGAAAAAATTGTCATAGTCACACTAGGATCCATTTCAACAGAATCAGAACTCACAATGATTAGATGTTTTTGCAAATCAGTTGTTGCAAAACCATTTTGTTGTAATAATTCAGCAAATGTTGTTACAAATCTAGGTGAATCAATTAGCCATCTAACTGCAATTATCTTACCATCTTCTTTTAGATGATCATAATATTCTTGAAATCCTTCAATTGTATAAAGAAAGTTTTCAGATACACCTAAACCACCAGAAGATACTGAGGCCCAAGTATCAACAAATGGAATGTAAATAATATCAAACTTTTCATCTGAGCGTGAAACAAAGCTTCTTCCTTCATCTACAAAAGCACTAACAAATTGATGAGTGTATAGATTACCTGCTCTATCGCCATAACTTTTGACAGTATCAAAAATTATCGGATTTATTTCTACTGCAGTAACATCTTGACTTCCACTAACAAGTGATGCAACTACATCTCGTCCACCTCCAGATCCAATTATCAGTACTTTGGGATTTTCCTTTGCTGTGAAAGGAAGGTATTGCATCCAAGAAGATAATTCATTCCTAGAGTTGACATCACCATCCCAAGAAATTATGTTGGTTCCTGCACCTCCATCAATGAAGATTTTTGCAACTAAACCTTCACCTGCACATTGTGAAGGATTTTGATCAGTAGCTACAAAATCAGGAATACAATCACCAGAAATTCCTTCAACAACATCAATTCTTGAAAAAGAATTCCATTCTGTTTTTACTATATGTGAACCTGGATTCTCTCTTAGAAATATAGGCAAATCTTTTTGTGCCGTAGGATCAGTGGGAATAGAAAAAATTTGAGTAGAATCATTAATGTAAATTAATGACGATGCAAATACAATAAAGGAAAGTGATAAGAAAATTTTCTTTTTACTTTTAGACACAACAGAAAATATAGTTGCAAAAATTGCAGCAAGTAAACATACAACAAGTGTAGTTCCTTCCCCACCCATTAATTGTAAAAGAAAAACTACCAAAATGGCACCTAAAGATGCACCTATTAGATCTGCAGCATATAATCGCCCCGCAACATTAGCAAATGCACTAAATGCTGCCGAAATTATAATTCCTACAAAAAAGAATGGAATAGCAAAAAGGAACATGTAAAGTGGAAGATAAAGAACTTGTGATGAAAGGGAATGCATTACATAAAGTATCAGTGGTAAAACAACAACAATGCCAATAGATGATGCAATGGTAAGATCACCTGCCCAGTTTTCTTTGATCTTTTTTAGTCTATAGTGTACTAAAAGCCCTGATGAACCTAAACCCACTAATGCAACTGAAACTGCAACAAACGCAAAATGATACCAAATTGCAGCAGAAAATATTCTTGTAATTGCAATTTCTAAGACTAGACCAGATAAAGAGGCAAGAAAGATACCAGAAAATAACAATCTACGATTAACAGAAGATGGAATTATACCTGGAAAAGACAACTAACAGATTCCAAAATTCATGCTTTATTATTCTTTCAAATTTTCTTTTTGTAGTAGACATTAGTATTATCAATATGGCAAAAGCAGGTGCAGTGGTAAATGAAACCTGTAATTATTGTACTAGTTTACCGAGGTTAATAATTGGATAAAGAAAGGTTAAGGGTAAAAAGTGGCAGAAGTAAAGGCTGTAAGGATTGCATAAATCATAGATGTATACCAAATAGTTGTAGTTGTGATTGTCACAAATAATAATTCTAAACTCCAATACGCTTAAGTTTATCAAACACGTCAATGGGTTATGAGTAAAACTTCAAACAAATCCAAAACAAAGAAGAAAAAACAATCAAT
>LFEY01000015.1 GCA_001510275.1 Thaumarchaeota archaeon casp-thauma3 | reverse complement strand
ACTCCTCTCAGAGCCCGTACCTGTAATAGTCTTGGTGGGCCATTACCTCACCAACAAACTGATAGGCCGCAGTCCCATCCTATGGCGATAAATCATTTGGAACATAAACCATTCCAGGCATAATGTTCTATCGGGCATTATTCTCAGTTTCCCGAGGTTATTCCCGTCCATAGGGTAGGTTGACTACGCGTTACTGAGCCGTCTGCCTTGTATTGCTACAATGACTCGCATGGCTTAGTATCAATCCGATAGCAGTCAGGTCCGGCAGGATCAACCGGATTCTGATTTTAAATTTTGATTATTAAAGTACACATTGTACTATATTGGAATTGACGGATGCACATAATCTTCACATTTCAGATTTGATCATTTGATCAGATCCTCATTTTGTATGCGTAACTGGAGGCCCATGAATCATAAAATGGCATATTACCATACTTTCATCACAAGCGCCGCCTATTGCGTTACGTATGCAGAAGGTGAAGAATGCAGAAACCATATAAACCATGCGTGAAATTATGCCTGATCGACAAAAAAATTGAAAAAATTACAAAAAAAGAAGGATCTAATCATATCCAAAAAAGACAGTTTGAGACTAATTGATAGTTAAAATGACAGATTTTGTTTTGAAAGTTACTTTTGAAAAACTACATCTCTGAATACAAAAAGAAAACTAAAACATCTGCAAAGATATTTACAAGATCTTTAAAACTTCACGTAAATGGAGTAAGTCATAACATAAGATTTTATGAACCATATCCCTTTGTTGTAAAATCATCTTCAGGAAAAAATCTTGTTGATGTTGATAACAACAAATATACAGATTATTGGATGGGTCATTGGAGTTTAATTTTAGGACATGGTCCAAAAAATGTCAAAGAGTCTTTGAAAAAGCAGATTGAAAAAAGTTGGATGTATGGAACTGTAAATGAACAGACAATAAAATTATCAGAATTAATTTCAAAAGCAGTTCCAGTTGCTGAAAAAATTCGTTATGTAACATCAGGTACTGAAGCTACAATGTATGCAGTAAGATTAGCACGTTCTGTTACAGGTAGAAAAATTATTGCAAAAATTGATGGAGGATGGCATGGATATACTTCAGATTTGCTAAAGAGTGTAAACTGGCCATTTACAGAATCAGAAAGTAGTGGAGTAGTAAATGAGGAAAAAATTGTTTCAGTTCCTTATAATGATTTAGAGGGGTCTTTGAGAATTTTGAAAAAACATGCAAAAGACTTGGCAGGAATAATCATTGAACCAGTCTTAGGAGGGGGCGGATGTATTCCAGCCACACCAGAATATCTAAAAGGAATTCAAGAATTTGTTCACAAAAACAAATCTCTATTTATTTTAGATGAAATTGTCACAGGTTTTAGATTTAGATTTGGATGTCTTTATCCAACTATGAAATTAGATCCAGATATTGTAACATTGGGGAAAATTGTAGGAGGCGGAATGGCAATTGGAGTTATGTGTGGTAAAAAGGAGATAATGGGATATGCAGATACTACTGGAAAGAAAAAATCAGAGCGTTCCTATGTGGGAGGAGGAACATTTTCTGCCAACCCTGCATCAATGGTTTCAGGATACGCAACACTTAGTCATTTAAAATCAAAAAAATCAGTTTATTCAAAAATTAATTCACTTGGAGAGTTTGCCAGAAAAGAGATTGAAAATGTTTTTGATGGCAAAGTCACAGTAACTGGAAAAGGCTCGTTGTTTATGACCCATTTTTTAAAAGACGGGATAACTGAAATTACAAATTCAGCACAGGCTGCAAAATGTGATGGAATAAAACTTGCAAAATATCATTTTAAGATGATATCTCATGATGGGATATTCTTTTTGCCAGGCAAACTAGGGGCAATATCTGATGCACATAGTAAAGATGACATCAAAAGAATGGTTTTAGCATCTGAGAATTTTTAGCATCAAGAAGGTTTAGAGAAAAATTCACTTCTCCAAATCATCAATTGATTAAATAGATCGAGATAGTTTCCAGACTTTTTGGTAATATGAATATGAGCATAAAGTTCTCCAAATTGTGCCTCAAAAATTAGGGTGCATTCTTCTTTGAAGAGAGGTATTGTAACTCCAATTTTTTTAAGAGAAGTAAAGTCAAAATTTTCAATACTTGCAATTTTATCATGAATAGTAATTTGTTTTTTCTCTGATTGTTTGTTAATAGTGTCATCAATTTTTTTTTGTGTTAAATCATCCCAGATTGGAGTATCTTGAGGCCATCTATGGATATGGACTTTATCAGCTAGAAATGAGATATCATACAATAACCAAGTATGTTTCTGATTAAAATTAAGCGTATCTTTGAAATTCAAATTTTTATAAAATAAAGAATTCTAGAAAGTATGGAAAAGAAAAAAGAAGAAAAAGAAGCCTATGCAACAGAAGACCCTACAGATACATCTGCCAAAGAACAAGAAGAAATGGCAAAAGAGGCAATCAAGAAATTCAAGTCACTAGGTTAAGCCAAACTTTCATTAGCAGTATTATTTTGTAGAAATTATGGGATTATTTGGCTCTAAAGAAAACCTAGAAGACTTGATACATCATGCAATGTCTGTGATGGAAAAACAGCCAAAAGCAGCCATATCATTATTTGATAAAGTTCTAAAACAAGACTCTAAAAATGCTTTAGCGTTATTTAACAAAGGTTTAGCACTAAATCAGAGAAAAAAGTATAGCGATGCAGTTACTTGTTTTGATAAATTATTAGAGATTGATCCAAAAGATGCTCAAGCATTTAACAATAAAGGAATTGCAATGGCAGAAATGGGAAATATTCAAGAGTCTGCAGAATGTTACGATAAAGCAATAGAGGCAGACCCAAAATATGCTGCATCTTATTTTAACAAAGGAGTATTACTTGATAAATTACAAGAACATGAAGAAGCAATAACTGCTTTAGAAAAAGCAATTTCTATAGACCCACGAAAACCAAATGCACTAGTCTACAAAGGAATTGTACTAGGTAAAATGAAAAGACATGAAGAAGCTTTAAACTGTTTTCAAAATATTTGTAAAAAATATCCAAACAATTTGGATGCATTTTTTCAAAAAGGTATTCAATTAGCAGAATTAAAACAACATGAAAAAGCACTCAAAGTCTTTGATGAGATTCTTGCAAAATACAAAGACAATGTCAATGTCATTTATGCAAAATCACGAAGTAAGGCAGAATTAGGAATGTATCCAGAGTCATTAGAACTGTTAAAACAAGCAATTTCTAAAAATCCTAAACTAATTCGCAAGTGGGCAAAAGAAGAAAAAGCATTTACTAATTTACACAATAATGATAAATTCAGAGCATTAGTAAAATTATAAAATCTTTTTTCTTACAGCATCTATACGAATAATGCCAACTTTCTTTTTTGGCCCAATCAGTCTTGCTTCAAAGATAGGAATATAGATTTCAGTAATTTCACGTAAAATAAACTCATCACTTAGATCCCTCACATTTGCTTCTAATGGTTTTTTTAGTTGTAATTGAAGTTTCATTATTGCATCATCATATGTTATTTCAGGCTTTTTGATATTTTGTTCATTTTTTTCTAATATTCGTTTTGGATAGTTTTCAGTTGTTTTTGCATTGATTTTAAATGGAAATTTTAAGTCTCTTCCATGATGATCAAATGTTAACTCATCTTCTTCTTCAACAAACACATGCTCTTCTAATTTCAAATCAATCTTGTTTTTACCACGCTTTCCAACAAATGCCTTATGTAAGATAGACTTTGAGCGGATAGGAAAAATTCCATCACCTAAAACAACCTCACGAATATTAGAATCAACAGATATACTATGAGCTGCTTTTCTAAAATAATCTGCAATATATTTTCCAGAGACCATCAATATGCACTCATAGTTTAATTTTATAGAATGAACA
Organism: Thaumarchaeota archaeon casp-thauma3; assembly: GCA_001510275.1. GTDB lineage: Archaea > Thermoproteota > Nitrososphaeria > Nitrososphaerales > Nitrosopumilaceae > Nitrosopumilus. Next base: position 19,037 of record LFEY01000015.1, on the reverse strand, counting down.
TGAACATCTTCATTTTTTGGTCGTGAAAGCAGTGACTTGAATGGATTTGTTTTCTTTTGGTCAACAATTTCCATTGCTTGATTTTCTTCAATATTTTTTTTCAGAACAACAGTCTTTACATCATATGGAGTATTTGCCAAAACTACACAAGGTAAACGACCCCATCTATTAAACCAATTCTGGAAGGAAAGAAATAATAGATTTGAAATGATTCAAAAAACATGGGAACAGCAAAAAAAGGTGGATATATTGAAAAATTTCTAAAAAAAGCAGACAAGGCACTACAAGAAGGAGTTAAAAAAGCAGATGAAGCATTAGAGGATGCAGTAGAGCTTGGAGTAATGACTGCAAAACAGGCCAGTAAAACAAGCAAAGAACTTCGTAATCAAGCAAAAAAAGAAAGAGAGTCATTACAAAAAAGAGGAATTGAAAAAATCAATAAAGGAATTTCGGTTGCAAAAAATATTACTTCTAATACCAATGAGGATTTAGATATATTAAAAAAGCTTGGAAAGTTAAGAAAAGCAGAAGTCATTACAGAAAAAGAATTCCAAGCAAAGAAGAAGAAAATTTTAGATAGAATGTAGAATGAAAAAATCAAATATTTTTGGAACAGGAGATAAAAGAAAGGTAAACCCAAAGTGGTTTACAAATAAAACATGGATGAAAGTTTTATCAGATAAGATAAAATCAAAAGAACAAGACATCTATCATGTTCATTTTGAGAAAGGATCTAAAACAAAAATTCATCTACATAATGGAAATCAAGTGTTAATTGCAACAAAAGGAAAAGGCAGTATTGAGATCTTTCGAAAGTATGGTTCAAGTAAAACCAATTTTAAGATCAAAAAAACAGAAAAACTTACACTTAATGAAGGAGATATAGTACACATTCCAGCAAAAACACTTCACACACATGGTTCCATTGACAAGAAAAAAATATTTTCTCATATTGCAATAAATATTCTACCTAAAAAAAATTCAATATACAAAACAATATGGTATGAATCAGATTTTAAAACAAAAGTTTCAGAAATAATTTAGACAACATGTCATTAAGAAAAAATTCTGAAATCAAATCAATCCAAGGAGATGAAGGTACAAAAATTAAGCAATATTTTCATCCACATAACACACTAAATGGAATTAACTATAGTATAGCACAATTCACACTCATCCCAGGAAAAAAATCTAAACTTCATAAAATTAGTTCATCAGAAATCTACTATATTTTAGAAGGGAGTGGAAATTTAGTGATAAACGAAGATAGCCATAATCTTGAAAAAGATGATTCGGCATATGTCCCACCAAATTCAAAGCAGTTCATTAAAAATACAGGCTCGAGTGATTTGAGATTTTTATGCATAGTGGAACCTGCATGGAAAGCAGAAGATGAGATCTTATTAGAATAGATAAGATTTAGCGTAAGGTATATGCAATTGTTTTTAAGATATTACAAATCTGTATTTCTTAGTGAATGCATATCAGGCACTCAGAGCATTAAATGTAAAACAAGATTCATCTCAAGAGGAGATCAAAGCAGCTTATCGAAAGATGGCACTAGAACTACATCCTGATAAAAATAAGAATAGAAATGAAGATTCAGAATTTAAAAAAATTACTGAAGCATACAATCACCTTAAGAAAAATAACAATTCAATACATCAAGAATATTCTCAAAGCAAAGCAAATACAAAAACAAACTTTAAGAAAAAATCTCAATGGGGAGCTCCGGAAGATGGAAAAATTCCTGAACAAGATTGGGGTAAGTTTACTAAAGAATTTGAAGAAGGAGATCCTGATTTTTGGAAAAAGTATGAGCAAAAGTTTTGGGATGATTACAATGCCCATATACGCCCGGATGGTAAAAATGGTGAATTTGATAAAGCAAAGGAACCTGAAAAACAGCCAAATCTTTTTGTAAATGTAGATGAAAGTTTGTGTATTGGTTGTTGTAGTTGTGAAACCATTGCACCAAATGTTTTTGAAATAAATAAAAAAACTCAATCAAATCCAAAATCATCAGTAATTAATCACAAAGGAGCTGGAGTGAACAAGATAATGAGTGCTGCACAAACTTGTCCAACAAAAGCAATTAGTGTAAAAGATATCAATACAAAAGAAAGATTGTATCCTTATTGAGATTAGATTTTTAATTTATTTTCGAGTTCTTTAATTTCAGATTCAGTTAGTCTCAATTCAGAGTTAAACATACTATGAATTGAACCTGCTGAATCATCTTTACTTCGTGGAACTAGATGTACATGAACATGAGGAACTTCTTGCCCAGCATCTTTTCCATTATGTATTGCAACTAAAGTTGCACCAGTTAGAGAATCCACTTTAGAGATCATCAAATGAACAAGTGAGAATAAATCAGTGTTTTCTTCATAACTCATGTCTTGAATTTTTTGATGATGGTTTTTTGGGATGACAAGTACATGCCCCTTTGCAAGAGGAAATGCATCTAAAAATGATATAGAGTTTGGGGTTTCTTTAAGGATTTTTGCTGGAATAGTACCTGAAATTATTTTACAAAAAATACAATCCATATGGATTCATTAGAGTTTCAAAATATTAAATCATCGATTAGGGATCAACAATGATTTGATTTACCATAAACCGCCATCACCGGAATTTGGATCTAATTTCTTTTCTGGAATATTTCCATGTGCTTTTTTCATGTGTCTTTTCAAACGTTCAGGATCATGCAATTCTGTACCACATTTTTCACATTTTGTTTGGTTTTCATCCTCTTTTTTCCGTTTGAATAAACCCATTATCTGATAAATTTTTGAAATACATTATAAAGGATACTCAAGTTTTGAAAAACTATGACACTAAAAAATATCACAGTTTTAGGGTCTGGAGTTATGGGGCATGGAATTGCTCAAGTTTCAGCTACAGCAGGATACAATGTGGTATTACGAGATATCAAACAAGAATTTTTAGATAAAGCAATGGAGAAAGTGAAATGGAGTTTGGATAAACTAGTTTCTAAAGAAAAAATTTCAAAAGAAGAAGGCGACGCAATTTTTGCAAGAATCAAGCCTGTTGTAGATTTGAATGAAGCAGTAAAAGATGCGGAATTAGTTATCGAAGTAGTTCCAGAGATTATGGATTTAAAGAAAAAAGTTTATGCAGAATTAGATAAAGCAGCAGCCCCAGAGGTAGTCTTTGCATCAAATACAAGCACATTACCAATTACTGAAATAGCAAATACAATATCACGTCCTGAAAAATTTATAGGAATACATTTTTTCAATCCACCACAATTAATGAAACTAGTTGAAATCATTCCAGGAGAAAAAACATCACAAGAAGTAATTGATTTAACTCAAGAATATGTAAAATCAGTTAACAAACAAGCAGTATTGTGCAGAAAAGATGTTCCCGGATTCATAATTAATCGATTGTTTATTCCAATGGTTCATGAAGCATGTTATGTAAAAGATAGAACAGGAGCAACACTTGAAGAAATTGATTCTGCTGTCAAGTTCAAATTAGGTTTTCCAATGGGGATTTTTGAGTTATCAGATTTTACAGGAATGGATGTTATTCACAAAGCTACTGTAGAGATGCATTTACGAGATAAAAAAGTAATCAATCCACACCCGCTAGTTGAAAAAATGTTTGATGAAAAAAAACTAGGACAGAAATCAGGGGAAGGATATTACAAGTATTCAGATGACAAATATGAAAGAGTTGCACTTTCAGAAGAATTAGCAGCAAAATGTGATCCAATTCAGATTGTTGCCAATATTCTAAACAATGCAGCATGGCTAATTACAAATGGTGCAAGTGACATAGAAGAGATTGAAAAAGCTGCACAGTTAGGGTTAGGTCTTAGAAAACCATTGTTTGAAACAGCAAAAGAAATAGGCATTAAGAGAATTGTTGATGAATTAAACAAACTTGCTGAAGAACATGGGGAATTTTACAAACCAGACCCATTACTGGTATCTATGCAATAATTAGTATAACGTTAATCTGAACTCTTTTGAGCCATTCTTGAAGCCTCACCACTCTTAATTTTATTAAAATCATCAAGAATTTCATCATCTGTTGACTCTGTGTCACTATTGTGTGATGTAGGAATTAATTCTAAAATTTTCTTTACTGCGTCCTGTGGAGTGTCTGCTCCAACGATTTTGATGTTTTCTCTATGATCAAGAAAACCATCAATGTATGGAGTTATAGAACCACCTAAATTTCGTATTGCAACCATAGGTTTTTTGTGCATGTATGCAGCACACACTTCTGATAAAGTTCCAGACCCCCCACCTACAATAATTATTCCATCAGCACTTAATGCATTTAGAAAATCACGAGCAAGCCCCATACCACTTGGAATTACAATGTCACAAAATTCATTGGCCATGGTAGCATCGTTCTGAGGGATTATTCCTACAGTTAATCCATGAGAATCATGAGCTCCATGAGATGCAGCATTCATTACTCCTCCTAATCCACCAGTTATCAAAACAGAATCAGATTTTGCAATTTCTGCACCAACATCATACGCAATTTTTTCATGCTCTGGTGTGCATCCATTTGTATTATGACCAATAACTAAGATCTGACGCTTCTTTGTCACACCAAAGATAGAAAAAATGCTTTGAAATATCTTTCTAATTCTATGAGAATTTATGATCTCCAAGAATGGATTCAAGTTTTTTGGTAAGAAAACTTTGGAATGTGATTTCCATTGGAGTTGATGAGCGTGCAGTTATTTGCCTGCTTTGTATAATTTCATTCTCCAATCTTTCTCGAATTACCTGATCATCTAAGATTTGATGTTTCAATGAAATTGCCTCTTTTTTATTACTAGTGTATATTTGAACCCAGTAATAGCCAGTTTGACTATCATCAATTTCTATTTCAGTTATTTTCATAATGGAAATATCAAATATTTGCTTTTTAGGGTTTCAAGTTTTCTATAGGTAAATTGAGACTGAGCGTAAAGGATATTAGGTAAAAATACAAACCATATTCATGGAAAGCCGTTCAATGCCAGTATGTTTTACTGAAAAACAATACAAAATGATCGAAGAATTTGCCAGGAGAAATGGTATGCTCAATACAAGCCAAGCTCTTGAAAAAATCTTAAATCAATAGATATTTTTCAGGAATTTTTATTTTGTTTACATTTATAGAAAAGTCACTTCAAGAGAATCAAAATGGGATTATTAAGTAGAAAGCCAGCATATTGTACTGTTTGCAACAAAGAGTTAACTCACAAACACAAACCAAAAAGAGAGTGGAATATCAAAGGGGTACTTTGTGGAGATTGTCATTTTGATAAATCAAAGGATTACTTTGAAGGGAAAATAATGCAGCCATGTATTGTATGTAAAACAACTAAAAAAATTACAGACTTGTGGGAACCTAGATGGCAATGGGATATGGAAGGTTTGTTGTGCAAAGAATGTTTTGATAAAAAAGAAGAAGATCATACAAAGAAGAAAAATTTTTGTGCATTATGTGGAGGGAAGATGGGATTAATTAGATACAATGCAAAGAGTGGATGGAAAATTACAGGTCAGCTTTGCAGAATCTGTTGGGATGAAAAAAAGGTAGAGTTTGGATAAAAATGGGTTTATTTAAAAAAATTAGATGTGATGTTTGTGACAAAAAATTTTCAAAAGTAGAAGAGGTGATGAATCATAAACAGATTGTTCATGGTAAAGATTTACAATATGATTGTAAAGAATGCAACAAGTATTTCTCAAACATGGAAGATATGAGAACACATTTGCAAAGAGAACATAGTTACAAAAAAGACAGATAGTTTAGATTGCTTTTACGGTTTTTACCACAGGTGGTCTTACTTTGGTAAATACTCTGAATCCACAGATGCATTTGATTTCAGGTAAACGAGCTAATTCAGTGTTAGAAACAGTTGTTGCGCACCTAAGACAAGAATAGATAACATCAAAGGTCTCAACAGGAGTTTCCTCAACAGTATCTTCTTCAACAGGAGTTTCTTCAGCCATATTTATCATCAAAATTTCTGTAATTTAAGGGATGCCAAATTATGTTAAAGATAATTCAATGTAAACGTTATCAGGAATTTTAAGTCGCATTAGTTGCCTAATTGCCTTGTCATCAGCATTAATGTTGATAATTCTTCTATGCATCTTCATTTCCCATTTCTCATAGGTTTCAGTGCCACTACCACAAGGAGATTTTCTAGTAGCAACATGTAATCTTTTAACAGGAAGTGGGGTAGGACCTTTTATTTTTACACCAGTTTTTTTACCAATTCCCATGATTTCACTACAAACATCATCTAACTTTGGTAAATCAGTGGATGTGAGTTTTACACGGGCGGTTTGTGTCATGAAAAACAGCCTATACCTATGGTTTGTACACTTCGGTAATTTCCTTGACGATTCCTGCTGCGATAGTTGCACCCATATCTCTTAGAGCAAATCTACCCATTTCAGGAAATTCTTGGAAAGTTTCAATACAAGTTGGTCTTACAGGTCTAATTTTTACAATTGCAGAATCACCAACTTTAAGGAACTTTGGATTTTCTTCTTCAACTGCACCAGTTGCTGGGTTAATCTTTTGGAGAAACTCAGTAACAGTTGCTGCAACTTGTGCAGTGTGTGCATGCATAACTGGGGTATAACCAGGAGCAATTGCTGTGGGGTGGTGAATAATTATAATTTGTGCTTTGAATTCTTTTGCAACATTTGGTGGTGCATCAGGATGTCCAAGTACATCGCCTCTCTTGATATCCTTCTTTTCAATACCTCTTAAGTTGAAACCAATATTGTCACCTGCTGATGCAGATGGCATTTCTGTGTGGTGAGTTTCAATAGATTTGATTTCACCAAGAGCGCCAGAAGGCATTACAATGATTTTATCATTAGCTTTCATAGTTCCTGTTTCAACTCTACCGACAGGTACTGTACCTACACCAGTAATGGTGTAGACATCTTGAATTGGAACACGTAGAGGTTTACCAATTGGTTTTTCTGGGATTGTAAAGTCATCAAATGCTTCAAGTAGAGTTTTACCAGTATACCATGGCATGTTCTCAGATTTTTTAACTAAATTATCGCCTTTCCATCCAGAAACTGGGATAATAGCTACATTTTCTAATTTGTAACCTACAGATTTTATCAATTTTTCACCTTTTTCTTTGGCTGCTTTGAATGCGTCCTCTTTGTATTCAACTGCATCCATTTTATTAATTGCAACAATGAGTTGGCCAACACCAAGTGTCTTTAACAAGAATGCGTGTTCTCTTGCTTGACCACCGGCTGCAATTGCAGTATCGGTTTCACCTTCTTTTGCTGAAAGTACTAAGATGGCTGCATCTGCTTCAGAAGCGCCAGTAATCATGTTTTTAATGAAATCCCTGTGACCAGGTGCGTCAATTAATGTAAAGAAGTATTTTGCTGATTCGAATTTTTGGAAAGCAAGATCAATTGTAATACCTCTTTCTCTTTCGTCTTTAATATTATCCATAACCCATGCGTACTTGAAAGTATCACCTTTTCCAGTCTTTTCGGATTCCGTTGCATGTGCTGCAATGGTTCTTTCATCTACAACACCTAGATCCATCAAGAAATGACCCATAGTTGTTGATTTACCGTTATCAATGTGACCGGTTACAATCATGTTCAAGTGTGGTTTGTCTGCCATATGGAGTGCCTCTTCGAGGGCATTTATTAGCGTTATGAATTTTTTAAAAAAACTCTAAATTTTTTTAAAAAATTTTAGATCAGAAGACTTCGCTAAAAGCACATAAATCAAAGGGGTAAAAAAGGGAATTGTGAAGATTACAGTATCAGTTATCAAAGCAGATGTAGGTGGAGTTGGAGGCCATACAAAACCAAGTGATGGTTTAATTGAAGCAATTAGAAATACTGTCAAAAATTCAGCAGACCTACTGATCGATTATTACATTGGATACTGTGGGGATGATACTCACATCGTAATGTCTCACACTCATGGAGTAGACAATGAAAAAATTCACAAACTTGCATGGGATGCATTCATGGCAGGAACCCAAGTTGCAAAAGAAGAGGGACTGTATGGTGCAGGACAAGACTTGCTAAAAGATTCGTTTTCAGGAAATGTAAAAGGAATGGGTCCAGGAGTAGCTGAAATGGAATTTGAAGAGAGACCTAATGAAGCATTTACAGTGTTTGCAGCAGATAAAACAGAGCCAGGTGCATTCAACTATCCGATTTACAGAATGTTTGTAGATGCACTAAGTAACACAGGTCTAATTGTAAACCAATCACTTGCAGCGGGCGTAAAGATAAACATCATGGATGTAGAAAAAGCACAAATTGCAGAACTTGAATTGTGGCAAGACAAGCCAACAATTGAAGCAGCATTAATGTACCCAGGCAGATATGTAGTAGATTCAGTATACACCAAAGAGGGCGAACCAATTTTAGATGCATCAACTGATAGATTACACAACATTGCAGGAACATATGTTGGAAAAGATGATCCAATTTGTATAGTTAGAACACAAAAGAATTTTCCAGCAACAGAAGAAGTAGGGAGTGTTTTTAATAATCCACATTACGTTGCAGGAAATACAAGGGGAAGTCACAACATGCCATTAATGCCTGTAAAACTAAACTCTGCAGCAACTATCAATTTCTGTATTCCAATTGTTGAGGCATTAGTATTCAGTATGCATAATGGAAAGTTTACAGGTCCATTTGATGGATTTTCAACTCCAGACTGGGATTACATAAGAGAGATTGCAACAAAAAAAGCAATGTCAATCAGAAGCCAAGGGTTCATTCATCCAGCAACTCTTGTTCCATCAGAATTGGAATATGCTGAGGGATATAGAGCAAGAATGAGTATTCTTGAAAGTAAAATGAAGCCTATGGAAGAAAAAACCTCCAGCGGGGCAAAAAAAGAGAATTATGAAGATCCAGATTAGTTATTTCAAATATTATTAATTATAGGAAATAGTTAAAAGAAAAAAGTCCCTACCAAAACATATGATAAATTATTTTCAAAAAACCTTTGAATGGAAAACTTACATTATTACAGCATTAGCAGTGATCTCATTTTCGAATTTCATGGTAGTTTTATTTGGACATACCATACCAGGGATCTTTTTAACATTTTTCAAAATAGCTGGTGAATATGTAATTTTAGGATCAGTCTTTGTTTTTGCATTAATTTGGCTTATTAAGGCAAAACCTCACAATCGCCCAAAACGATATTCAGTGGTGGTGTTTGATGTATATGGAGAAAAAAGCCAAATCGAGGACATTAGGACTGAATTCAAAACACATGATGTTGCATGGAGTTTTATGAAACAATACAAAAAATCATATCCATTATACAACTTTGCACTAGTATCTGATCATCTAAAATCAGATAGAGCAACAATTTTCAAATACATCTAGTTTCAAACTTTTATTCGGGATTACGTAGAAGATTAGAATGGAGTTTTCTATTTTAGCTGATTCTTTTAACAAAATGGAATCAACTAGGAAAAGATTAGAGTTAACACAGTTTTTAGTAGAATTATTTGAGAAAACCCCTCATGAAATTATTTCTAAAATAGTATATCTGTTACAAGGAAAACTAAGACCAGATTTTGAAGGAATAGAGTTAGGAGTGGCAGAAAGATTGGCAATAGGTGCAATAGCAAAATCAGCAGGTACTGATGAGGCAATAAAAAAAATTGAAGAAGAATACAAAAAAAATGGAGATTTAGGTCATGCCGCTTCTATAATTTTAGAACAAAAAGAACAAACAACATTCATGGTACAAGACATCACAGTTGAGCGTGTCTATGATACTTTATACACAATTGCAAAATTGGAAGGAATGAAAACTCAGAACAGAAAAATGGTACACATTGCAGGTTTACTCAATGATGCAACGCCAGTTGAAGCAAAATTCATTCTAAAACTTTTGTTAGGAACACTAAGACTTGGAATTGCAGAAAATACTGTAATGGATGCACTGGCAATAGCGTTTTCTGGGAATAAAGATAACAGAAAAGTTTTGGAGCATGCATACAGTGTGTCTAGTGATTTAGGAAAAGTTGCTGAAACTATTGCAACAAAAGGTCTTGAAGGAATTGAAAAATTTGAAATTATGTTATTTAATCCAATTAGACCAATGCTTGCTGACAGAGTAAAAAGTGAAGAAGAGGCAATTGAAAAAATGGGAGATGAGTTTGCAGCTGAATACAAATTAGATGGAGAAAGAGTACAGGTTCACATTGAAGGTGGAAAAGTTGTATTGTTTTCAAGAAGCCTAGAAAATATTTCAAGTTATTATCCAGACATTATAGAAAAAATTCCCAAAGCAATTCAAGCTGACAATGTAATACTAGAGGCAGAAGCGGTTGCAATTAATGAAAACACTGGAGAATTTTTACCTTTTCAAGAATTAATGCATAGAAGAAGAAAATACAAAATAGAAAAAGCAGTAACACGGTATCCAATTACAGTAAATTTGTTTGATATTTTATATTGTAATGGAAAAAGCTGTTTAGAATTAGACTACAAAGATAGAAGAGAAAAATTAGAAAAAGTTGTAAAAGAAGATGAATTTGTAAAATACATTCCAATGAGCATAGTTAAAAACAAAAATGAGATTGAGGACTTTTTTGAAAACAGTATCAATGCAGGAAGTGAAGGATTAATGTTGAAAATGCTAGATAAGCCATATCAAGCAGGTTCAAGAGGCAGTTATTGGTTAAAACTAAAACGAGAATATCGAAACGAGTTAGGAGACAGTTTAGATCTTGTAGTAATAGGGGGATTTTTTGGAAAAGGAAGAAGAACAGGAAGTTATGGAACATTACTGCTGGCAACATATGATGAAGATGAAGATACGTTCACAAGTATTTGCAAAGTAGGGACAGGATTTTCAGATGAATCATTAGATCAATTATATCAAATTTTACATCCAAAAGTTACAATCAAGAAAAATCCACGAATCGTCAGTGAAATGGAAGCTGATGTGTGGTTTGATCCAGAATTAGTAATAGAAGTAGTAGCATCAGAGATCACACTCAGTCCAATTCACAAAGCAGCAAAAGATGTAATTAGAAAAGATGCAGGACTAGCTTTGAGATTTCCAAAATTTACAGGGAAGATTAGGGTTGAAAAAATAGCTGAAGATGCTTCAACTAATGAAGAAATTATCACACTATACAAGGGGCAGAAAAAAGTAGCTCATGGTAAAAATTTGATATAATCGTGCTCAAAAAATATTAAAAATCTTAGAGGATTTAAATTACCTGATGATTTTTTGTTTTCTGTTATGTATAGCGGAGAGCTTGAAGTCCAAGCAAAAAGAAAGGCAATAGCAGTTTTACAAGACGAAATTAACAGAATCCTAAATGCTTCCAGAGAACTTGCAACGATACCTGAACTTATGATGAAGAAAGATAAGGTAGGGATTAAAAATGCAATAGCACAAATTTCTACCATTGAAGAAGAAGTAGAAAACCTAAGACGAAAAATTACACGAGAAGTAGCAGATGTTGGAGGATTAATCATGAACAGGGAAAATCTTCTCAATACAGCATACACAATGGATGAAATTGCAGGTTATATCACAGGTATTTCATTCAAACTCTCAAACGTAAAGATGACTACACTAAAAAGTGCAAAACTTGATAAAGACATCACAAAATTGATCGAACTAGTTGTAGATGAAGTTTACAAACTAAATGAAATCATTAGAAGTCTTAACACGAATACTGCCAATGCAATTGAGTTAGCTCAAGAAACACAAACAATTGAAAGAGAAATTGACATCAAATACAGAGAGGCTACAATAAAACTTCTAGAAGGAGTAACAAACACAAGAGAATTGTTGTTAATTAAAGACGTGATAGAAGGAATCGAAGAAATGTCAGATAAATGTCAAAGAGTATCAGATTCTTTCATATTGCTAGCATTGAGCCTGTAAACAAAACACATCATTTCACCTTTTTATTTTATTTTTAATTCTTCAAAAACAATACATCCAACTAGAGAATTCATATACATAGAATGATTCATAAAAATAATGAAAAGTGAATTAATTGATAACAGAATCATTGTATGGAATATTGAGGATTCACGAAAACTTTTCAGCCAAGGATACTATGGAAAACCTATAGGCATTCCAAAACCAAAAATTGAAGAAATAGATGTTCCATTAATTTTGGATCTAATTGAAGGATTGTATCTTTTAGAAAATAAGAAAATTACAATCACTAAATCAAAACAAACATTATCTATTGATCAGATGATTGAGATTTGTAAAAAAGAATATCATGATTTTGATAAAAAATATCTAGTTTACAAGAATTTTAGAGATAAAGGATACATTATCAATCCAGGAATAAAATTCGGTTGTGACTTTGCAGTCTATGAAAAAGGACCAGGGATTGATCATGCCCCATATCTGATTCAAGTTTACAATAGAAATGAATCAATTACATCAACAGGAATTGTTCTTGCAGGGCGACTTGCAACTACAGTAAGAAAGCAATTCATTTTTGCAATTCCAAAAGGTAAAGATAAAGTAGATTTTCTTGCGTTAGACTGGTGGAAAGCTTAGACTGCTTTTATGTGGCCAGCTATTCTGTCATAAATTTCAAAAAGTTCTTTGGTAATACCAAAGGCAAGATGATTATCCCATTTGCTTCTAATTCTAACGGCGCCTTCAGTGGGCTCTACATAGATAGTGGCATCTTTGAGGGATTGTTTTGCAATCATTGCATTAAGATCATCATCTCCATTTAGTTTTGAAGATAATTCACCAGAACCATTCCATTCAACTTTAAGAATAGTTTTTGCCGCAAAATGCCCTTTTGTGATTAGTTTTGTTTTTGCAAGATAGTCTATATCTGCTGTACCAATATCTTTTTTCACAATAAAATGGGCTTGAAATCTATCTTGTGCCCCCCAAGGAAGTGGATTTGGATCTTGCATTTTTATCCTTTTTGAATAATTTGAATTACATCGATGTTAGAATTCTTGATATCAAGACATCCTCTGTTAGTTATCATTCTTGGGGTTTGAGTAAAATATCTACTATAGTAATCACCTTTTTCAACATCATCAGTTCCAATTTCTTTTGATTCAGAATCTACTCCTATCTCTTTTAACATTCCACTAAATTTTTCAGGCCATGTTTGATAAACAAATGTATCTGGCTCTGTATCATGCATAAAAAATTATGAACCCTACCCACAAATAAAGATATCAAGAAATTATTTTCGACAGGGATCAATCCAATTAAATATCACAAAAGTTCTGACAGTTTATCTATGCTGAAATTTCAAGACAAAGTTGCTCTAATTACAGGTAGTGGAACAGGCATAGGTCAAGCTATAGCCAAAAGATTTGTTGAAAATGGAGCAAGTGTCATTATTCTTGGAAGAAGAAGAGAGCCATTAGATGAAACATCAAAAATGTTAGAACAAATTATTTCTGAAAAAAATACTGGCGCATCAGTTAGGATTTTTTCAGGAGTTGATGTAAGCGATGAAGTACCAATGAATGATATGTTTGATTCACTCAAAAAAGACAATGTCACTGTAGATTATATAATTAATAATGCAGGAGTTTCAGGCCCTGTCACATGTTTTGCAAATGCACCACTAGATGAATTCAAAAGTACAATTGGAATTCATCTTACTGGAACCTTCTGGGGTTCAGTACAAGCACTAAAAGTAATGAAAGAAGGAGGAAAAATAATTACAATTTCAACATTCTTTACTGAAGAGAGACCATTAGAACAAAGACCATACAGATTTAGAAGCCCATACACTGCAGCTCAAGGTGCAAAGAATAGACTAGCTGAGGCAATGTCATGGGAGTTAACAGATAAAGGAATCATATCCATCGCAACAAATCCAGGACCAGTACATTCTGATAGAATTTACAAGACTGTCTATCCTAAAGCAGCATCAGAATTTATGAGAGTTAGCGGATTTGAAGATTTAATACCAATAGAAGTAGATGCAGCAAGCAAAGAATTACTTCCATTATTAGGAGAAGATGAAAATACAGTCAAAGAAGGAATTGCAAAGGCTGCTGAAAAACTAGCAAATGGAAAAGACGTTTCAAAACTAACTGAGACATTTACAAATCTATTAAACAAAATTCAGACTATTGCTGAAAAAGTTCAAAACAATACATCACATATGATTGCAAATCAAGAATTTCTATCACAGGGACAAGTTTCAGAATCAGTTCTTAACTTGTGTGATGATGAAATAGCAAAAATTCTAAACGGTAAAGTAATTCCTGGAGATAGAGTATTTTATCCTGTAAAACCATACATTGGAACTACAACACCTGGAGTTCATCAACCAGACTTTGGAGGAAAAGCAGTTGTGTTTACAATTGATGCAACTGATAAAACAGATGCAGAAAGGGTAGAATTTTTGGCACAACATGTTGAGAAAAATGGAGGAAAAGTTGCATGTTTTATTTCACAATCAACTCCAACAGAACTTCAGGAATACATTAGTGGTAAATTCCATTCCCATATAGTAGATATCAAAAATCCTGAGGAAGTTGAAAAGTGGCTTAATACTGCGAAAACTAACATTGGTGAAATTTTAGGCGTGATTCATGTCACAGGTAAATTGCCAGAAGTGTCAAAATTAACAGAATTATCTAGAGCAGAATGGGAAGCATTGACTGAAAAATTCATCTCAACTCCAGCAACTGTTGCACAAAGAGTACTGGAACAATTTGTTCCAGGTGGAAGTAAAGATCCTCGTCTTTACAAAGATACAAAAGGGGCAATTATGATTATTGGGCCTGACTTGCCAATTGGAAGAAAAATTACAGGGACACAAAGAGCCCAAGTAGAAGTTTTCAGAGGAGCATTAAGACCATTTACAACCACAGTTAATCAAGAATTAAGTGATGTTCTAAAATCAAAAATTAGAATGTTTACAATATTTCCAGGTACTGTAGATGGGGCAGAACCAAACAATCAAAGAATTGCAGATGCATTTAATTTTCTCGTATCAGATAGTGCAGCTTCATCATCTGAAGTTACTTTCTGTGTTGATGAAACAAGATAAATCTAAAAGTAGATGTAGTTAAGCATTCGATCTGAGCAAATTTGCTGAGACTACAAATGTAGTAAATCTATTTTTTAAATTGTCTTTCTAAAAAATCAAAAAAGGATTCACCATCAAACTCAATATAATCATCTATAGTTTGTATTTCTAAATCAGTTAGAAAATGATTGTATATAGTTTCATGTTCGTGCTTTAATGGAGTAGAACAAAAACACATCTCAGACCATTGAATTATTTTTGGTGCAGTTATTTTTGCACGTTTCATAGAATTTACTATCTCTTGGCCATCTGGTTTCTGATTCTGAATTGTACCATCAGTTAGTTTTTGATAAAATTCTTCCATTTTCTCTTCAATGTATTGTGCCTTTATTGAATAAATCATTAAGAATTTCAATCTTCAACAAAATTTATTCTTTTTTTAAAATTAAAAAATACCAGGGAGCCGACTAGCCTCTCCAGCCCTTTAGGTCAAAAGACCTAACGAACATCATACATTACAATATTATTATAAAAGCACAAGAAAAAATTTGAAGCTGAAATCCTAAAATAGGAAAATATCAGGTATTGAATCAAAGAATAGTTTTGCAGCTGCAATCAAGATTACAACACACACTATGATTTGCAAATATCTTTCTTTGATATCTAAAGATAATCTTGCACCAACTAATCCACCAATAAAAGAACCAATTGCTAAAAATCCTGCCTGAGTAAAATCAGGGTGTCCCAAAAGACTATGAGATATTACTCCAGACAATGATGCAAATAGTAATATCAATTGAGATGTAGGAGCAGCTTTTTTCATTGCCATTCCCATTCCAACAACCATTAATGGTACAAAGATAATTCCACCCCCTATTCCAAAAAACGAAGAAATTATTCCTGCAAAGAAACTAGCACCTACTGCAAAAATCATTATTTGTGTAGATAGTATTTTTTCTCTAGTCTCAATTTTTTTTCTCAAGAAAATGTAAGCTGCAGATGCAATTAACACCAAACCAAATAAAATTTTAAAAATACCAGGAGATGCATCAGTGGAGATTATCGCACCAAGAATAGTTCCAGGAATTGAGAGTAACCCAAGTTTCAAACCTAAAGAAAATTCAATTCTTCTTTGTCTAGAATATGAAATAGTGGATGCAATAGCATTACTTAATGCAGCAAAAAGGCTGTTACTTGCTGCAGCAGTTGGCGAAAACCCTAGAAATGTTAATACTGGAACTACAATTATTCCACCACCAAGACCAATCATAGAACCTAATATTCCTGCTGCAAACCCTAAAGCAATAAGCCAAAGTTGATCAATCATGGTAATCGCCAATCAAAGAATTTTCTGGTATATAATTAGACTACTTGAGCACAATTAATGTCCACAAATAAGATTCATCTTTAGAGGTTATCTCTAAAATCAGATTCACATTTTCTATACCTTCAATTTTTGATTTGAGAGTAGTTTGTGAAGATGCAGTATATTTTTCGGCTGCAGTAGTCAACCATGCATCTATGGACTCAAACCCTCCGGGTTGTAAGTCATCCCAACAATCACACACCAAAGTCTCAATCATGGTCTGAAAAACTAAGTCAACAACATTTTCTTCTGAAAAAATATCAGATGTATCAAGAATAGCTAGTGCCATAATTGGGCCATCAAGGGTTCCACCCATGTTGATATTTCCTAGAGAATTTCCATTAATGTCAGTAATTGCAGTAGTGGCACAATGATTTATTGGATTTTGAAGTTCTAGAAGGGGAGGACAATATTGGCTTATTGTGTAGTCAGTAATTTCAGTTGGAGAAGACATGAAAATTTTTTGTGTAGATAGAGATTTTTTAATTTTTTCAACATCATAAAAAGTAAATCCTGTCTCATAGATTGATTTTGATTGTGGTTCAGATATGTTTCCAGATAATACAAATACAGAAACTGAAATAATTATTGCAATACCTATCAAAACAGGAACTAGTTTGTTCATAAACTACAGAATTTTATATTCTAAGATAAGGTTTTGCAATTCTAAATAGAGATAATAGTCAATACAGAGTCTTTTGTGATGTTATTGTTAATAACAAACCCAGAGGTAACTTCAAGAATATAAACCGCATTTTCATTTGGGATGACACTTTGGCAGCTTGCAATTTCTAATGCAGTTTTACATGGAGGCACATCTGTTTCAATATGTACAACTTTTCCATCTTGATCAAACCAAATCATATCAAGTGAAAATTGCATGTTAAGCATCCATAGAGAATAAAGTCCAGATTGTTCAAATACAAATATCATTCCCTGATCATAAGGTAATTGATCTTGGAACATCAAGCCACGAATACGTCTAGGTTCAGTATCAGCAATTTGTACTTGAAGAGGAACATCATCAACTTTGATTGTGCCCATAGGAAATTCAACAGATTTTAATTTAGCTTCACTTGGAAGCGACATCAACCCTGCAGCGCCAACAATCACAGCAGCAATAAAAATTGGAATAAGAACCTGAGTTCGAGTAGTCATAAGTTGATTTATCTTAATCCTTTTAAAATACGTAAGTTTGTTCAGTAACTTTTGTGTCTATTTGGAATAGAGCAGTTTTAGACTCTAAAAAAAATCGTCGAGCTTTTTGAGGGAAAATAGATGAAATTTGTCCCCCGTATGAGGCTAAATGGAAGAAAAACATCAGAGATTAAGATAGTCCAAGAGATCTCAGATATGATTCAGGGAATGGGTTCCAGGCCATATCCAATACCAATTACTGAGGTAGCAAAGATGCCTAGTATAGATTACAAATTTAGACTTTGATGTCAAATTAGAGTATTATTAGATTTGATTAGTAGAAAAAATGGGAGTAATTAACAATGTTTCAGGCATCTGTATGTAAAGATTGTAAAAATGATCTAATACCCACTACTAGCCCAAATGGTACACCTCTGTTTTACTGTAATCGCAAGTTTTGCACTTTTTATGGAAAGATCTTAACACAATCATAATTTGTTAATTTTCAGAAATTAGGAAATAGTATAGTTATAGAGTTTAGAATCTATCAGATAATCATAGTATAGATTATTACAAAATAATTTTACGTTGTAGTGGTTTTTTTGGCCCTTTAGAGTCATGGACAATTTTTTCCTGGAGTTTATATCCAAAATAAGAATAACTGAGATATGTTTCACCTAAAAAAGAAATTAAAATCATATGGATTCCACCAATTCCACGTACTGAAAACGTGAATCTCTT
This sequence comes from Thaumarchaeota archaeon casp-thauma3, assembly GCA_001510275.1. Lineage (GTDB taxonomy): Archaea > Thermoproteota > Nitrososphaeria > Nitrososphaerales > Nitrosopumilaceae > Nitrosopumilus. The sequence continues at coordinate 762 of LFEY01000015.1, read as the reverse complement.
AGGATACAAACTTAGATGCCAGTTTGGGCACCAATGATTTTTAGAAGATCTTCTTCTTTAATCATAGAAAAAAGAATCATAAGATCAATAGCTGAGATTAACCCGACTATTTTTCCATTTTCCATTACTGGTAGTTTATGAATTTGTTTTTCAATCATGATGTTAGCCGCATCCATTATTGATACATTCGATTCTACATGTACAAGAGAAGCCGTCATGATATTTTTTACTTGAGTGTCTTTTTTATGTCCAAATACCAATGTGCTTGCCATAAGATCCTTTTCTGTAATTATCCCTCTGAAAGATTCATCTTCTAAAACCATCAGGGACGAAATATTTTCATCATAAAATATTTTGGCTGCATCTTCAATGGTGGATGTAGAAGAAATAGATTTGAAATTTTTCATCATAAATTTACTGACGGGTGTATTACTCATTAAAACCACTGACATTGCTATGAATTAAGATTGATCGTGGATTATCAGGTGTGATTTTCAGTAAAAAAGAGTTTAGACTTTAAATTCTATAATGAATTATCAAAAGTGATTAAATGAGTGAAACATGGAGACAGAGACTCAGCCGAAGAAGACTGGAAATAGGACTAGACGGACCAGAATACGATTACATTCAAAGTTATATCGAGTTTTATTGTTCTGAGGCTGATCGTAAATGCAAAGAAATAGACATGAACAAAACTGTTGATGAAGTTATTGATTCTATGAAAAACGAAGACTTTGATAGATTTACAAGGTCAGTTATTGA